>JAUWFF010000006.1 GCA_030607105.1 Filomicrobium sp. | reverse complement strand
GTCCGGTCAATGGCTTCGCGCTTTAGCGTCCGGCCGAGATCATCATCAAGTGTACTGAAACCCGGCGCCACGCCCGCCTCGATGGGAAAACGCTGCAGGAGACGTTCGCAGAAGGCGTGGATCGTCTGCACCTTGAGCCCGCCCGGCGTTTCAATGGCACGCGTGAAAAGCGTCCGTGCGACCAGCAATTCCTCGCTCTTTGCAGGACGTCCGAGAATCTCTTTAAGCTCGACCTCCAGTTCCGCGCTACTCTGTGTGACCCACCGTGCAAGCCGTTTGAATACGCGCGTCGACATCTCCGCCGCCGCCGCCTTTGTATAGGTCAGGCACAAGATCCGCTCTGGTGCCGTCTCGGCTAGCAGCAATCGTAGCGTCCGCATGGTGAGCACATGCGTCTTGCCGGTTCCCGCATTGGCGCTGACCCAGGCCGAAGCCTGCGGATCGGACGCCCTGAGCTGCCGCTTCTTGGTGTCTTTGAGCGCAGCGGCAACAGCTTTGTCGGATTGCTCATCAACGCTCATGCTTTACCGCCTTCGGCTATGTCGCCGAGTGCCATCGCCTGCGACCACTCGAGCACGCGGGCGAGATGCGCATAATCATCGTAGTCATAGGAAAAGCCCGCGCGCCTCGCCGCCGCATAAGGCGTATTTGGGTCGTCGAAACGGGCGACAAGTTCTTTGACGCCGCCAAGAACCCGTTCGGCAAGGTCTGCAACGTCGAAAACCTTGATCGTTTGTTGATCGCCTGGAGGTTCGCCGCCAGAGGCCTCGATGTAGCGCAAATCGGCAATCGGTAGAGCAGGCAGCCCCACAAAGCCACCGCTGATTCCGATTGCCGCTTCCAACGGCAGTTGCGGCCTCTGTCCGCTGACAACTGCTTTTGGCTTTGGCGGTTTGCCGGTCTTGTAGTCGGTGATGACGAGGCCCGCTGGCCCAACATCGAGCCGGTCCGCGCGTGCGGTCACCGTGAACACTCCAGCGGGGGCCAAAAACGATATTGACCCTGCAACTTCGGCCAATGTCCTGTCGAGGCCCTCACGGCGCTCAGCTTCCGTACTGGCAAACCACTGCGCAAACCGCACAAACCTGGGCAACCAGAACGCTGCAATGCGCCGATGGCTTGCATGAGTGTCGAGGATTTCGAGTGCAGTCGCAGTGAGTTTGTCAGTGATATCGGTGGGAAGCATGACTGGATGCTCTTGAGCGAACCGGGACATGGCCTCATGCAGGATCTTCCCCCTGAGCGCGGCATCAGGCTCGGCACCAAGCTTCGGCAGAACCTTGAGATTCAGGATTTCGCTGGCATAGATGGCATAGGGGTTAGCGATCCATCGCTCAACTGCGGAGGCACTGATACGCCTTGGCCGGGCGTCGACAGGCGGACAGGGTGCCGGCGGCTTTGGTGGCGGAACGGCTTCGAAGGAGTCTCGTGAACGCGCCCACTCAAGCCAGGGCCGCGGCGGCTGAAACGCGGCCTGTAACTCCAGACCGCCAAGCAGGGCCGAAATCCGCATCAGCCAGCGCGACGGCACGCTAGGCACGCCGTCGACTTTTTTCGCCCGCGTCAGGTAGACGGTGTCCGCACCCAGCAGTGATACGAACCCGCGCGCCTCGCGCCCGATGTCTTCTTCGGGTGCCGGCAGTCCAAGCTCGGCCCGCATCGGCCGGTTGAGCCAGGGCCCCGGATCGGTTGAATCCGGCCAGGTGGCTTCGTTAAGCGATCCAAGGATGACGGTGTCGGCGCTCAGAAGCTGCGATTCCATCGGCCCCCAGATGCTCAGCCTCGGGTGTTTGGGCACCCGTGGGATGACCGTAGGCAGTGTCGATATGAGGTTGCGATAGAGGTCCGGATAATAGACGCCCGTGATTTCAAAAGATGAGGCGGCCGAGGCCAGAAGGTCGGAGAAGAACCCGGAAGCGGCTTTGCCAGCTTCACCTGAGTAAAGCCGCTCTGCAATACCGGCTTCGGTTTCTTCTTCCGTCAAGCGGCTCGCAGCTTCGCTCACCGCAATATGGCGCTGTGCCAGCTCCCTCAGCGGCCAAGTGCGTTGGTCGTTAATGGCTTCCACGAGCGGCGCGGTTGCCTCCTCCAGGCGCCGCAGCAGGTCGTGGGCCCGCTCCCAGTCTTCATCCCACAGCCTTTGTACCGCCGCATCCCGGCGCTCACCGCTGTCCGCTTCTTGCTTTGCCCGATCCAGGGCGACGGCAATGCCCTGCAAGCCATCCCCGATATAGGTTGTTCGAAACACCGCCAGTTCCAAGGACCTCGCGGCGAAGCGGGCGTCGCGCGCCGACAGCCCGAAACGCGCCAGAGGATGCTTCAGTAGGGCCATCGTTGGGACGGGTGCGAAGTTGCGGGCGACAGCATCGATGACGACTTCGAGAAACGCCCCTGGTACTGTTTTCGCGAAAGGCCTGCCGGCGCTGTCGTCGACACGGATGCCCCAGGCCTCCAGGCGAATGGCCACGCGTCGCGCCAGCAGCCGGTCAGGCGTCACGAGCGCTGCGGTTTTGTCGTGGTGCTCGGCCACCTCGCGCATGATGAGCGCGATCGCCTCCGCCTCCTCTTGCGGATTAGCCGCCTCAATCAAGCTGACATCGGCCAACCCGTCGGCGATCGCATCCTTATCGGCCTTCTCGACCCAGCCGTGCCACGACGTGGTGGTCTCGGTCGGCCGCATCGATTCGCTGACGAAACGGGATCGAGCGGACAGAACTGCGGATGGCGTGCTGCCCGCAACGGGGCGAACATCGCTGCGCGAGACACCAAGCGAGCAAAGCAGGCCCTTGAACCCGAAGTCGGGGTGCTCGGGATGTCCTGGAGCGATGCTGTCCCAGCTTTCGTCATCGAGGCCGAGATCAAGTCCCGGCAACACGATGGCGCCTTGTTCCAAACCGGCGACCGCCTGCATGAGGTCCACCGTTGCCGGGATCGACCCGGTGACGCCGGCGACAATGACGGGCCCGGCTGGAGGCGTTTGGCGAAGCCGCTGCGCCTCCGCGGCCAGCAACCGGTTTTGTCGGTCCCA
The DNA here is from genome assembly GCA_030607105.1 of Filomicrobium sp. Lineage (GTDB taxonomy): Bacteria > Pseudomonadota > Alphaproteobacteria > Rhizobiales > Hyphomicrobiaceae > Filomicrobium. The sequence goes on along the minus strand of JAUWFF010000006.1, from coordinate 8,814 downwards.
CGGCGATAGGAATCCCATTTCCCTCAGCACCTTCGGCCAGTTGTGGGTAATGATCTCCAGAAATTTGAGTGTCTCATGCCAGTGCTCTGATAAGTTCGACGGAACAATCTCGGTGATACCATTGAGGTCGCGTCCTTCGCGTTCGACAAGATCCATCAAGGATGCAAGTTCACGGGCCATGCTGGCCGCCTGCGCCGGAGTCCGGGCGCCCGCCGACCGAATGCCAAGCTCACCCGTTGGGTCACTGTCGGACCTGCGACTGGCCTCCGACCATTGCCGGACCAGCTGGGTAAGAAGCAGCAGCCGTTCGGTCTTTCCAATGGCGGGAGGCAGTTCAAGGGCGGCCTCTCCCGGCCCAAACTCCAACGCCGCAGCTGCACCGAGCAGCAAGCTATCTTCATCCGGCCCGGCGATGGTGCGGATGCGCGGCAGTAGCATCGCCGAGCGCCCGCTGATCGAAAGACACGTATCCGCCAGCGCCCTTTCAGCCCGCCGCGTGGGCAGCAGGATGGTCATACCGCTAAGATCAATCGGATCCGGTTTGGAACCACCAGGTTGCGGCAGATCACCATTCAGCAAAGCTCTCACCAGTGCCGGCAAGAACGCGGTGCCGGTTGGAATCGTGAACACCTTGTCCCGCATGTGCCCTGTTCCTTATTCGCTGGTCTCGTTGAGTTCAGCGATGAAGCACTCGGCGTCGAGCAGAGCCGGCGGCGTGCCGACGTGCATCCACCAGCCATCAAGCACCATGCCGTAAAGTCGGTTCGAGGCAATGGCGCGATCCCAAACGAGATTGAGCGAGAAGCTGCCTTGCGGCACGTCGGCGAACATGCGCGGATCGGCAATCGAGACCCCCGTGAAGACGTAAGGCGATGTCTCATCTGCGCCTCGCCGGGCAAGCCGCCCATCAGCAGCAATATGAAAGTCGCCCTCGCCCGAGTAACCAAGGCTGCGCTCTCTTTTGGCGAGCAGCATCAGGCTGTCCATTCGCGCCGCATCCCAGCCGGCAATCACTCGTTCCAGGTTACGCACTTCCGTCTCCACCCAGGTCGTATCTGAATTACAGATAAGAAAAGGCCGCTCTCCGAGCAGGGGCAGCGCCTTAACGACTCCACCGCCCGTTTCAAGCAACAGCCCCCTCTCATCCGAGATTTTGATTTGCGGTCCGAGCCCGGCGGACTGGCGCGCCTTGATATGCGCCTCCAATACTTCCGCCTTGTAGTGCACGTTGACAAGGGCGCGTTTGATCCCCGTCTCGGCCAGCCGGTCCAGAGTGTGGTCGATCAGCGGACGTCCGGCCAGCGGCACCATTGGCTTCGGCATCGTATCGGTAAGTGGACGCATGCGCCTGCCAAGGCCGGCAGCGAGCACCATCGCGGTATCGATTTCAGCTGTCATCCCTCGGGCCCGTTCGCTGATTGGTCGTTATGGCGGTTCACCTGGTACTCGGCCGTGCTGCTGCTAGTCGGCATCACAAGGCGAGTCCGCGCTGGCGCACGCGTCTTGGAAAAGCGTCTTCATACCATTCCGCTAACGTACTGAGCTCCGGATGGGCGAGATTTCGTTCCAGATATCCCCAGATGCGAGGCAAATGGGCAAGATAGCGAGGTTTGCCGTCACGCCGCGCCAGACGCGTGAAAATCCCAAGTATCTTGGTGTTCCGTTGTGCGCCGAGCGCCGCATAGATGGAGCGGAAACGGGCCTCGTCAAATGACGCGTCCGCCGCAGCCGCCCGTTTGCAGTAGTATGCCAGCAATTCGCTTTCCAGCTCGGCTGCAACATCCAGCCGCGCATCCTGAAGCAGCGACACTAGGTCGTAGGCGGCCGGTCCTTGTAAGGCATCTTGGAAATCGATGATGCCCGCGCGCTGCGCGCCCTCCCGCTCGGCCAGAAAAAGCAGATTGGGCGAATGAAAATCACGCAGCATCCAGCCCGTCGGCTCTGCAAGAATACGCTCGAAGGTCGGCGCCCAAATGGAGTGGTAACGTTGCCGCTCGTTTCCGGTAGGCGGGGTGCCATGCACCGCCTCCCAGAGCCAGTCGGGAACAAGGTCTGTCTCGATTTCGAGGATTGCGCGTCCCAGTCTGGGCAACTGAAACTGTTCGCCATTGCCAACCGGAAGTGGCTGATCCGCCGGAACCCGCCGCAAAGCCAGCAGCGCGTCCACCGCATCGCGCCAAAGCTCATACTGCTTGGTACCTGCCGCGAGCGCCTCCGCATACCCGAGTGCGCCGAGGTCTTCGAGCACAATGAAGCCCTGTTGGGTGTCCGCGTTGAAAATGCTGGGGGCACTAAGGCCGCTGTCCCGCAGAGCGTGTGCGATCGCCAAAAACGGCCGCACATCCTCGGCGAGTTTGGCGACCTGACTATACGGCAATCCATCCCGAACAGGTGGGCCATCGGGCTGTCGGGGCCAATCCATCAAGAGGAAGGAGCAAGACGGCTCCGCGTGCGAGACAAGCCGACCATAGCGTCGGCTCGAAGCATCACCAGCCAGCGCGTATAGCCGCACATCGTCGCCATCAAATCCCGCGTTCCCGATGACCTGGTGCATCGCATGAAGCCGCTGTGCCCGCCGAGCCCAAGCTCCTCGTCCGCTTACCAGGATATCGCGCGTTGCAGCATCCCCATCGCTAGGCTCCGACAAGCTGACTTCAAGCCGTTCCGCTGGCAGCCGCTCCAAGGCCCGTTGCGGCCATTCCACAATTGCGACGCCAGCTTCAATGAGGTGCTCGAAACCCAGTTCGTCCAGCTCTTCGGGCGCCGACAGTCGATAAAGATCAAAATGGGCCAGGCCTAGGTGTTCGCTCTCGTAGGTCTGTACGAGCGTGAAAGTCGGACTTGGCACCTCGTGTTCCGGGTCCTTCGTGAGCGCACGAATGAGCGCCCGGGCAAATGTCGTTTTTCCCGCTCCAAGATCACCCGTCAGCGATACGACGTCGCCTGGGCGCAAAGCAAAAGCCAGCTCCTGCGCGAACCGTTCAAGCTGCGCTTGGTTGATCTTCGCGAGTCCGAAGCTGTGCGTCGTCGGTGCGTCCATGTTGTCATTCGCCTGGATTTGACTGTGATTGTCACAACCATCTCTATTTCACTGCCTCAATTAGCATTTTGGAGATAACAGGGCGAACCGAAGGAACGTTGTGTGCAATGGGGTGACCGGTGCCTTCCAGTCACGCTCAGGACCGCTGATTAGACCGTTTCATGGGCTCGAACAGCACCTCGGCGGTGTGTGGCGTATCGTCGAGCGCGATTTCTGGTCCACCTTCAGGCAACCGAACGGTGACCCTGGTGCCAACCCCAGGCGCCGATTCAAGCTGCATTGTGCCGCCGTGGAGTTCCACCACCGACTTCACAATGGACAGCCCCAGGCCGGCACCGCGGTGTTTTTGGCCGCGACTGTCGCTCTCGAACCTCTCAAAAATCCGCTGCTGCGCTTCCTGCGGGATCCCGACGCCCCGGTCCTCGACCTGGAAAATGACTTCCCGTGCTTCCCGCCAACAAGTGACAAGCACGGCTTCACCCTCGTTCGAAAAACCGACAGCATTAGAGAGAAGATTGTACAGCACCTGCGTGATACGCGCTTTATCGGCGGAGAATGTCTTAACGTCGTCGGCAATCGCCACATCGAGAGTGAGGTTGGCCCGGCTCGCGCGAACCTGTACGCCGCGGAGCGCTGAATCGATGACTTCCCGCACATTGATGTACTCGACTTCGAGCTCAACCGCTCCCGCGTCAATCGTTGCCAGATCAAGGATGCCGTCGATGATCGACAGCAACGTGTTCGACGATGAAGAAATGTCTTGTAGATATTCGCGCTGCTTGCCGTTGAGCTCACCAAGGTGCGGACTGCCTAGCAATTCGGTGAAACCAATGATGTTGGTCAGAGGTGTACGCAACTCATACGAGACATGACCGATGAACTGGTTCTTCATACGGGCGGCGGCCTCGAGCGCTTCGTTGCGTTCCACCAGCGCGCGTTCGTAGCGCCGTGATGCGGTAACATCCGCGAAGGTGACAAGCGTCGCACCATCCGGCAACGGCATCACCGAGAAGTCGATGACGCTGGAATCGCGCCGCAGCATCTGTCCGTCGAACGGCACGCGCTCGTCGGACAGTGCAGTTGCCGATTCCTTGAGGCGCGCCCAAACATCGGAGTATTCATACAAGGATGTTGCCTGTTCGACGATATCATCAATGTGCGGCCCCGATTGCAGCAAGCCCGTATCGATCTGCCAGATCGTGGCGAAGGCGCTGTTCCACAGCTTCAAGCGGCCGTCAGTCGCGAACACCACCACACCCTCTTTGAGGCCATCGATGGTTTCGCTTTGCACGCGCAGCGTTGCCTTGAGTTCGCTCTCCAAGGCCAGCCGCTTGGTCTCGTCGATATAAAGGTGGGTCACACCGCCGTCGGGGCGCTGCTCGGCAATCAGCTGAACGATGCGCTCGCCGGGCAAGTGCCACCAGCGGTCAGCTTCGCTGATGGTCTCATTGGGGTCGAGGATATTATCGCGCCATTCCCGATAGTTTACGACTTCGGGTAGGCGTCCCAAGTCTCGCAGCCTGTCGAACAGTTCGGTATCGCGCGGTTGTGCACGAAGCCACTGCGGGTCGAGCCCCCAAAGATTGATGTAGGCCTCGTTGGCGAACACGAGCCGCCGTTCTGCGTTGAAGATCGCGATCGCCGTCGCCACGTGATTGAGCGTGCGGTCGAAAGCCTCCGACTGCCTGTTAAGTTCGCTTTGCGCAAGCTGCAGTTCGGTGACGTCAATAGCGGCAATGGCAATCGTGTTCTGTAGCCGCACGGCCATAAGATCATGAACACGCCGTTCGTTGCCCAACAGTAGGTTGATCCTGCGTCGAAAGCGAGGTGTCGTGGATAGCGCCTTCAGCAGTCCCTCGCGCTGGCGCTGCTCCAGCAGTTCGACCTGCCGCTCGATGACTTCATCGAGGCTCGCCTCGACCGTCGCCGCGTAGGCGGCGTTGGTCCAGGTCAGCCGGCCCTCGTGATCGCAGAACCAAACGGGCAAGGGTAGAGCGTTGAGAATGGCGCGGCTGGACCGGATATCTCGAGCCAGGCCTTCATGTCCGTCAATAATTCGCGATATGTCTCGCTTGTAGCCGGCGACGTCCCTGATGCGCAGCACGGCGCGTCCCGAAGAAGCGCGGCCATCGGTCTCCAAATGGACCCCGGCTGTCGTCCTGAGGATCATGTTGAAGGGACGCCCGATCCGCAACAGCCCATCGAGCGCCTCTTTGAACCGTGCGGCGCTGCCCGTATCGAGCCAGTTGGAAAAGGAAACGATGTGCGCGTTTTCGGCGGGCAGCCCCGGGATCCCTCGCAGCGTGTTGCAAACGACCTGCGGCTGCAGGCCGGTGTCCCAAAGGATGAGGATTTGCGGTTCGCCTCCTATCACCGCTTCGGCCACCGCCAGTTGACGCTTCAAGGAAGCCGCTTCGCTTTGGGCGGTGCGCACCTGGCTACGCATGGTACTTGCGGCGCGCAACACCAGCGCCACCGCACCCAGCCCTCCAACCGCAGTCAGGCCGATGACCACGAGCTGCGAAATGCCTAGGCTGCCGAACGCGCTTGTTGACCCTTGCACCACCCCCGCGGTGAGCACCAGCGTACAAGCGAGGCTGGCCAACAGCAGCAACAGAAGCTCGCGGCTTGTCGAAGCAATAGAAGAGTAGCCGGGTCTGGACGTCATCGCGTTTCCTTGGACTTCGATATGCCGCCCTAGGTCGGTTGGAACGCGATGCTGAAGGTTGGGCTTGGGCATACGAGTCAATATTCGAATCGCTAGAATTATGCTGCGCCCAGACATTGCTGGCCAGGGCGGCATGGGCACATCCGCCAGCAATAAAGCAAAGACGGCACCGGATAATTCCGGTGCCGTCGCGCATTTTCACCCACTTCGTGACTTGACACGGCAGCGAATCAAAACGCCACCCGGTGCTGCGGGCTCAGTATCTGTAGTGCTCGGGCTTGTAAGGCCCCTGTTGAGGAACGCCAATGTAGGCGGCCTGCTCTTCTGACATCTTCGTCAACGTCACGCCGATTTTCTGCAGGTGCAGGCGGGCAACCTTTTCGTCAAGGTGCTTGGGCAGGGTATAGACTTGGTTCTCGTACAGACCGGCATCACGCTTTGTCCATAGCTCGATCTGTGCCAGCGTCTGGTTGGTAAACGACGCAGACATGACGAACGACGGGTGGCCCATGGCATTTCCTAGGTTCACCAAGCGGCCTTCTGAGAGCAAGATGATCTTCCGGCCGTCAGGGAACTCGATTTGATCGACCTGCGGCTTGATGTTGTCCCACTTGTAGTTCTTGAGACCAGCGACATCGATTTCGTTATCAAAGTGTCCGATGTTGCAGACGATCGCACCATCCTTCATGGCGCGCATGTGGTCGATGTTGATCACGTCTTTGTTGCCGGTCGCGGTGCAGAAGATGTCGGCCTGCGATGCGGCCTGCTCCATGGTCACGACCTCATAGCCTTCCATCGCCGCTTGCAGGGCGCAGATAGGATCGACTTCGGAAACCATCACGCGGCAGCCCGCGTTCCGCAACGACGCCGCCGAGCCTTTACCGACGTCGCCAAAGCCCGCAACCATCGCCACTTTGCCTGACATCATCACGTCGGTGCCGCGACGAATGCCGTCCACCAGGGATTCTCGGCATCCATAGAGGTTGTCGAACTTCGACTTCGTAACGCTGTCATTTACGTTGATGGCTGGGAATAGAAGCTTGCCTTGCTTGGCGAGCTGGTAGAGCCGGTTGACGCCCGTCGTGGTTTCTTCGGAAACGCCGCGGATGTTCTTGGCAAGTTCCGCGAACCAACCCGGTTTTTCGCCAAGCGTGCGTTTGATGAGCGCGAATAGGATCTCCTCTTCTTCCGAGCCGGGGCTTTCCAAGAATCCGGTATCGCCGTTTTCGGCGCGCAGACCAAGATGAACAAGCATGGTCGCATCACCACCGTCATCGAGGATCAGATTCGGTGTTCCGCCGTCGCTCCATTCGAGGATCTTGCGCGTGTAGTTCCAGTACTCCTCAAGCGTCTCTCCCTTGACGGCAAAAACCGGAATGCCTGCTGCGGCAATCGCGGCAGCGGCATGATCCTGCGTCGAGTAGATATTGCAGGACGCCCAGCGAACGTCGGCGCCAAGGGCCGTCAATGTCTCAATGAGGACGGCGGTTTGGATTGTCATGTGCAGCGATCCGGCGATACGCGCGCCCTTAAGCGGCTGCGATGAGCCATATTCTTCGCGTGTCGCCATCAGGCCTGGCATTTCGCCTTCTGCCAGGTTGATCTCCTTGCGGCCGAAGTCGGCAAGCGAGATATCCGCAATCACATAATCGTTTGCAGCCATGTGCTGGTGGTCCCTTTTTTTGATGCAACCCATACTCGGCGATCCCGCCGTGGTTCGGAGGGGCTGTCTCAGATCGAACCGCGAGGGGCCCGGATCGTGACAACAAAGGGCCGGTCGCCGCCAGGAGCGGCGCACCGCATTCCACCCAGCATTGTTCATTCGGTGGCGAGTTTGCGGGCCCTACCTGCCGCCAACGTATAGAGGCAAGTCCGGAAAACTGCAATCACATATAAACAAGTCTTTATGTGATTGCTAGGCTCGACTTGCGAGGCTTCCGGGTTCTATGTGGGGCAAGTGGAGCAGAAGTATATATTAATTATAAACACACTAAATTTTAGAAAAACCGAATAGAGTAAATTTTTAAATAATTATAGTGAAGCCTAATGGGGGGGCATTTGTAAGCTATAAATTTATTATGTAAAATTGATCAAAAAAGACGTTCTGATAGGTTTGGTGTGATGTTGTATTTTACTTAAAAAATAAGTCTCGTCATCACAGAAGCAAAGAAGTAGACGAGCCCCCGGTCCGGGAGTGTCGGTATCCTCTTCGGGCTCATGATCATGTCCATATTCTTGGCGGCTGCCGGCGATGTTGAAATGTCATGCTAGCTGCACGCCCGCAACGCGACGGTCGGGGCAGTCGATACCGCTGTTCTCGATGGTGCCCGCCACTCGCAGATCCACCGCGGTCCCGACGAGTCGGAAACTCGGGCGCAGAAGTGCTACGACACCAACGTCGTGAACCGGCCCGAGCTGCTCAAGGACACCATCGAGTTGAATCTTGTTAACACGGGAACCGAACTGGCTGCTGGGGGTGAGGCAGTGTTGGCGACGACCGTCATGAGGCTTGCCGGGATCGATTCTCTGTCGCTCGTTTCGCTATTGGGCAGTAAATTTTCCAAAGCGCTGCTGGCAGCCAACGCTGACGCCGAATTCAACCTTGAAGTTTCTTTAATGCTCTACGTCACGGGTTCGATGTAGGGCGACAAGCTGCCTGGTGTGAAGCAAGCCGCAGAAGGCCTGGCCAAAATTGTCGTCTGGAAAGATGGTAATACCTACAACTCTCGTGTTGCCCTGGTTCCATTCTCCCGGGCCGTCAAAACGGGCTTGCTTAGCACCTCAATTCTCAAAGGTAACAAAGCCACCAAGACGCTACTGACGTCGACCCTTGACAGCATCCAGGCTACTGGCAACACGGTAGGGCAATTTGGACCCCCCTGGGCTTGGTACAACCTATCGCCGAATTGGAACAGCGTGTTCTCTACCGCAAGCGAGGCGAATCCCTACTCATTGCTGAGCCAGCTCAACCGCAAGGGCAAACCGCTTCTCGAAAAGATTGCCGTTCTGATGACGGATGGTAAACACAACTCCCAGTGATGCAACAGCGGCATTCTCGACAAGAACTCCTTCGGCAGCACTTCCGCTAAGGGCAGGTGCACCGCCT
>JAUWFF010000093.1 GCA_030607105.1 Filomicrobium sp. | reverse complement strand
TATTTGGTCGATCGGGTACATGGTGGCATATCCGGCCTGGCCATTGGCTTCCGACTATACAAGAGGAGTCCTTGGTTACAGTCAGCGTCAGGTGGTGATGGATCAGATTGCGGCCGGCAAGGCAGCCCAGTCCAAATTCCGAGATGCCATCGCCCAGGCGGAACTGGGCGAGATCCAGAAGAACCCGGAACTCCTGGAATTCGCGCTAGCCGGTGGAGCGGCGGCCTTTGGTGGCAACTGCGCACCCTGCCATGGGCGTGGCGCGCAGGGCTTCAAAGGATATCCGAACCTCAATGACGATGACTGGATCTGGGGTGGGGATTTGGAAGCCATACATGGCACGATCCGCCATGGCATCCGCAATGCCGATGAAGATTCTCGGCAAAGTGATATGCCGAAGTTCGGCCAGGAGCAGTTGCTGGAGAGGCCGCAGATCAACGATGTTGCTGAGTATGTTCTTTCCTTGAACAATGCGGCTACCGATCAGGAAGCTGCCGGGCGCGGAGCGGCGATCTTTGCGGAGCAGTGCGCCGCCTGTCATGGTGAGAACGGACATGGCAACACCGAGTTGGGTGCTCCAAACCTAGCCAATGGCATCTGGCTGTATGGCGGCGACAAGAAGGACGTTCTCAAGTCGATCCACACTGGGCGCGGCGGGGTTATGCCGCCGTGGCACACTCGCCTTGATGATGTCACGCTCAAGCAGCTTGCCGTTTACGTCCATTCACTCGGCGGCGGCCAATAAGCTGATGTGATGAGAAGACACGCGTGGCGAGCGATGGAGCGATAAGGGATCAACCTTTTTGGGCTCGGCGCTCGCCACGCTTCACTCTAAAAATCAAAAGATTATGGCGAATACGCCTGCCGACTCTCACATTGTCGGAAACCGCCATCGAGGATGATGCGTGCATGGCGACCACTTTAGATAGCTACATCACTCCGAAGGTGGAGAACGAGCCAGTCGAAGCGGCGCCTGGCGTCATGCGACACGACGTTGAACCTGTTAACGCCAAGGACGACCGCCCACTTTACGTCGATCGTGTCGCGATCCATCCCAAGCTGGTGCACGGAACCTTCCGGAATCTCAAGTGGATCGTCATGGTGCTGACGCTGGCCTTCTACTACTTGGTGCCGTGGCTGCGCTGGGACCGGGGTCCGACGCTGCCGGATCAAGCTGTATTGATCGATTTTGCTGATCAGCGACTGTTTTTTGGTCCGATGGAGATTTGGGCGCAGGAGTTCTACTACGTCACGGGTTTGCTTATTCTGGCGTCTCTGGTGTTGTTTCTGGTGACCGCGCTCGCGGGGCGGGTGTGGTGTGGTTATGCCTGTCCGCAGACCGTTTGGACCGATTTGTTCATCATGGTCGAGCGGTTCTTTCAGGGTGACCGCAATGCCCGTCTGCGTCTGCAAAAGGCGCCTTGGAGCTTGGAGAAGGTCTGGAAGCTTGGTATTACCCACGCGAGCTGGCTGTTCATTTCGGTGCTGACTGGCGGTGCCTTCGTCTTCTACTTCCGCGACGCACCGACGCTCGCCTATGAATTCATGACGGGGACGGCGCCTTACATCGCTTACGTCTTTGTCGGCGTTTTCACCTTCACTACGTATGCTCTCGGTGGTTTGGCACGCGAACAGGTCTGCATCTACATGTGTCCTTGGCCGCGCATCCAGGGAGCCATGTACGATGATCACTCGATGTTGGTGAGCTACCGACCGCAACGGGGTGAGCCGCGCGGGCCCCACAAAAAGGCTGATACCTGGGACGGGCGCGGTGATTGCATCGACTGCAAGCAGTGTGTCGTCGTCTGTCCGGTGGGAATCGACATACGGCAAGGTTCGCAGCTGGAGTGTATTCAATGCGCGCTGTGCATTGATGCTTGCAACGAGATTATGGGAAAGGTCGGGCGTCCGCCAAACTTGATCGCCTACGATACGTTCCACAACCTTAAGGCCGCTCAGACTGGCGGTAACGTGCCGGTCAAGGTTTTCCGCACCCGAACAATCCTCTACATGGTGCTCATCCCCGCGGTGTTGGGGTTAATGACTTACGGTTGGGTCAACCGCTCGGAGCTGCAACTCAATGTCTTGCGTGACCGCAATCCGCTGTTCGTGAGGCTCTCTGATGGGGGCATCCGCAATGGCTATACGTTGAAGATCCTCAACAAGCGCCACGAGACACGTCAGTACAAAGTGTCGATTGAAGGATTGCCCGCGACAGCCGTTGATCCGAAACTCGATTTTGTGGGCTTCAAAAAAGCTGATCCGGTCATCGATGTTGTCCCTGACAGTCTCCGCGCCATCCGCGTTTATCTATCTCTGCCGAAACTGGCCGTCAGCCAGCTCAAAGACGAATCTACGGATCTGACTTTTGTGGTGACTGACATCGAGGACGGGTCGGTGACGCGTCGTGGCACGAAATTCCGGAGCCCTAAGAAATGACTATTCACGAGGGACTGCATGAAACGGGCCATGGTGGCTGGACGCTAAAGGGCTGGCACGTGCTCGTGGCGCTTCTCAGTTTCTTTGGTGTGATGATCGCGGCAAACATGGTTTTCTTGTACTTCGCCGTGACCACCTTCACCGGATTAGAGACAGCTGATGCCTATCGCAAAGGCGTTGCCTACAACGACCGTCTGGAGGAAGCCCGCCAGTTCGAAAAGCTCGGATGGCAGGGCAAAATCTCGGCGAAGGACGGTCATCTTGAAGTGACTCTTCTCAGTCAGGACGGCACGCCGGTCCGTGGGCTTCGCGTTGACGGCAAAGCTGGGCGGCCGGCGACCGATCGATTCGATCGGACGGTGGTCTTCGAAGACGCCGGCTCTGGTCGCTATCAATCCGAGAAGATCGATCTTGCGCCCGGCCATTGGATCGTTGCGATAGAAGCCCGCGATCCGGTCGCCAAAGAAGTAGTCCGGTTGCGCTTGAAGGAGCGCCTATGGCTTTCGCAGTAGATATCGATCCGGGAGCCGCCGAACGGACGGCGACTGGTGAGCCGCTTGAACGGCCGCAGGCGAAGCCAGAAAGTGCGGTTCTTGCGATCGAGAATATGAACTGTGGCGGCTGCATGCGCAAAATCGAGCGCGTGCTGGAAGATGCCCCAGGGATTGCTTCGGTTCGCGCCAACCTTTCGGCAAAGCGTGTTACGGTCGCCTTCGATCCGCAGAACACGGGCACTGAAACGATCATCCAGACGTTGGCTGAGGCTGGTTTCCGTGCCGCCAATCTCGCGCATAACAATCTTGATGATAGCAACCGGGCCGACCGGGACCTGTTGCGGCGTCTTGCGGTTGCGGGCTTTGCCGCGGCCAACATCATGTTGCTGTCGGTGTCGGTTTGGGCTGGGCTTGCGAGCGATATGGATGCGGAAATCCAATCGCTCTTCCACTGGTTGTCTGCACTGATCGCAATACCGACCGTTGCCTATTCCGGCCAGCCGTTCTTCCGTTCCGCGGCGACGGCATTGAACGCGTGGCGGCTCAATATGGATGTGCCGATTTCGCTGGCACTCCTGTTGGCGACGGGCATGAGCCTGGTACAGACCATGCGTGGTACGGAGCACGTCTATTTCGATGCCAGCGTATCGCTCGTGTTCTTCCTGCTGATTGGTCGTTATCTCGACCAGAGCCTTCGCAGCCGGGCCAAGGGTGCCGCCCAGAACCTGATCGGCATGAAATCGGGCTGGGCGACCGTTGTCGCTGACGATGGCACGACCGAGCGCTTGCCGGCGCGGGCGCTTTTGCCGGGCATGCGTGTTCTGGTGGCCGCCGGCGAGCGAATCTTCGTTGACGGGGTCATCCAATCGGGCAGGACTGACATCGACGAGCAGCTGATAACGGGTGAAAGCGTTCCCCGTTCGGCTGGTCACGGCGATCAGGTCTTCGCGGGGACTGTCTGTCTGACCGCGCCGATTGAAGTCAAAGCGACCGCCGCCGACAACGATACGCTGTTGGCCGAGATTACCCGTCTGATGGAGACGGCGGAGCAAAACAAGGGCCGTTATGTGCGGCTGGCCGACAAGGCGGCGGCATTCTACGCTCCGGTGGTCCATACTCTCGGACTAGTTACGTTCCTGGCCTGGATGTGGGTTGGTGCGGGCTGGGAGGCAGCGCTCATCACGGCCATTTCGGTGCTCATCATCACCTGTCCGTGCGCTCTGGCTCTTGCGGTTCCGGCTGTCCAGGTAGCCGCAACGAGCCGACTGTTCAATCGTGGTGTGATCATGACCGCAGCGGATGGCCTGGAGCGACTTTCCGAGATCGATACGATTGTCTTCGACAAGACCGGAACCTTGACCAAGGGAACTCCGGAGCTGATGAACGGTGACGAAATCAGCGAGGAAACATTGAGCGCGGCCGCGGCTCTGGCGACTAAGAGCCGACACCCCTATGCGCAGGCCGTGTTGCGTGCCGCGGAGGCCAGTGGCCTGAGGATCGTGCCCGCTGATGAGGTCATCGAGACGCCTGGCGCGGGTCTTACCCGGCGGATATCCGGCGGCGGCGAAGAGCGGCTTGGTTCGGCGGATTGGTGCGGCGTCGATCGAGATCCAAGTGTAGCGGATGATGCGAGGGCCGCGGCGTCCTTATGGTACCGGCCGGCGGGCGGCGGGGCTGCTACGGCATTCCGGTTTGTGGATGCTTTGCGTGCAGATGCTGCAGATACCGTCGAAGCACTCCGTTCCACGGGATTTGGCGTTGTGCTGTTGTCCGGCGACCAGGAGGCCGCCGTGAAGTCCGCCGCCGCAACGGCGGGGATCGAGGATTGGTTTGCCAGACAACGCCCCGATGAGAAGATCGGCCAGCTCAAGCGGCTGGAAGCCGAGGGCCGTTGTGTCCTGATGGTCGGCGATGGGCTTAATGATGCGCCCGCATTGGCGGCGGCGCACGCCTCTATATCACCAGCTTCCGCAGTTGAGGTCAGTCAAATTGCATCCGACGGCATAATCCAGGGCCTTCGCCTGGCACCGCTCACCGAGACAATCGCGGTCGCCAGGCGTACGCGGCGCATGTCGCTGCAGAATTTCGCCATCGCCGCTACCTACAATGCTATCTGTATTCCTCTCGCCATGGCCGGGTTTGTGACGCCACTTATCGCAGCGATCGCGATGTCGGCCTCGTCCATTGTGGTGACGGCGAACGCCTTGCGGCTGACGACGGCGAAGCTGAAGCTCTAAGTAGCCCGTCTTTCAGGGATGTTGAGAAATGACAGCGCTTGCCTGGCTCATACCGGCCGCTCTTGCTTTGGGTCTGCTCGGGCTTGTCGCGTTCTTATGGGCGCTTCGTACCGGGCAGTTCGAGGACCTGGATGGCGCTGCCTATCGGATCCTTGATGATGATGAACCGCCCAACGAGGAGCGTGATCGCGACGGTTCACAGGAGTAGCGCCTCGTCAGCTTTTGACGGATTTCTCAGGCACTGCCGGTACTTGATGGACGAGGTCACGATAGGCGTGCCACGTCGCGTGCCCGAGAAGTGGGAATGCCACTATCAAACCGAGGAAGCCGGTGGCGATGCCGCAGCCCATGATCGCTGCGATCAAGACGGCCCAGAGCAGCATTGGGTTCGGGTTCTTCGCGACGCTGCGGACGCTGATCGACATCGCAGTGAAGACGTCGACGTGATGCTCCATTAACAGCGGTATTGAAACCACTGATATGGTGTATGCAACAAACGCCAGTGCTGCTCCGACGGCTGTGCCGACGATTAGAAGTCCAAGCCCGTGTGTCGTGAATAGTAGTTCGGGTATGAAGCGTTCCGCCGAGGGAAGTATCTCGCTACCGAAGAAAATCGCAAAGAGCAGGAACGCGATGCGCAGCCATGCTGAGAACAAGAACAGCAAGATGAACCCCATGAACGCAAGCTGCTGTGGAGAGCGCGGCGCTTGGAAGGTGATCTTGTCAGATGCAATGATCTCGCCGTCTGCCCGTCGGCGCGAAACCTCGTAAAGACCCACAGCGAACAGCGGTCCCAAGATCAGGAATCCACCGGCCAGGGCAATGACGACGGTCTGCCAGCCGAATTGCGTCAATCCATAG
>JAUWFF010000351.1 GCA_030607105.1 Filomicrobium sp. | reverse complement strand
GCGGTCTCCGGCTGGCGCACTTCAGCGGCCCAGGCGGCATTGCCAAAGAACGGCAACGCGGCAACCAAAGCGGCAAGCGCGATAAGTTTTATCAGCATCTTCATCTCAACTCTCCTAGATCAGCGCTGCCCGGCTTATTTTGCTTCGTGACAGCCCGGCACATCGACCCCTTCGCCTGTGCCGATGAGTTTTGCTGTTTGTACGCCTCAGCACACACACGTAAATTGGGTGCAGGCACCTGAACCCATAATGAACATTCCAGATCCGGGTTTGATCCATCCTCTGACAGCGAGCCGGTCTCGAATCGTTGCGAGTCAGAGGCTACGCGGAAATTGCGGCATCATTTTTTTGCGCGCCTCTCAGACTTCGGGTTATTGCGCAACCGATCGTGATCGGCTTATCAACAAAAGCAAGACCACCGCACGTCACCCGCCCATCCTTCTTAAGCACACGGTGAAATTAGACCTCATTCGGCGAACCCTGAGCCCAAGAGGGCAAGACGCCAAAGCCAAAGGCAGCAGGGGTCCGATGCCGTTTCCAGCCTCAAAGACAAGAGCAGTGCCGAAAGGGGATGGATTCATAGATGGCCTTGGTATACGATATGCCAAGGCGGAAACGTTTCGATAACAAGACGAGAGAACAACAAATGAGATCGCTCGTCCTCGCAGTCGCACTGTTCCTTTTCTGGCTGGCACTATCTGGTCATTACACACCCTTCCTCCTGACAATAGGCGTACTTTGTGTTGCGCTGACGGTGTTTGTCGCCTCACGTATGCTCATTGTCGATGATGAGGGCCAGCCGATGGAGTTGCTCTTGGCGGCCCCGGCCTACTGGGCTTGGCTCTATGTCGAAATCGCCAAATCAGCCGTAACCGTCACACGCATTATCCTCGACCCAAGGCTTCCCATCTCACCGACATTCACGCGAGTTCGCGCCAGTCAGAAGACAACAGCGGGACTGGCGACTTACGCCAATTCCATCACGCTGACTCCCGGCACCATAACGACCGGTGTCTCCGGTGACATCCTCACCGTCCACGCCATCATCCGCGAAGGAGCCGACGATCTCGAAGCCGGTGGCATGGACAGGCGTGTGCGACAATTCGAAGGAGACGCTTGAATGTTCGTTCTGGCAACCGCGGCCGTTCTCCTCGCTTTGCTCCTGGCGGTTATCCGCGCTATCCGGGGCCCGACGGTCTTCGACCGGGTCCTGGCCGGCAACACAGTCGGCACGCTGGCCATCTTGCTGCTCGCCTCGATCGGCTTCCTGACTGGCCGCCCGGAATTCCTCGACATCGGCCTAACCTACGGTCTGTTGAACCTGATCGGAACTTTCGCGGTATTGAAGTTCTTCCGTCATGGTGATCTTGCCTATGACGTCGATGAGAACAAGGAGGGCAAGGCATGGAAGTGATCGCCGACGCCATCTCCTGGATTCTGATCGCTCTGGGCAGCTTCTTCCTGGTGAGCGGCGCTATTGGCCTGATACGCATGCCCGACGTCTACACGCGCATGCATGCAGCAAGCGTCATCGACACGCTGGGTGCCATGCTCCTTATCCTGGGTTTTGTTTTCCAAGCGGGATTCTCGCTTTTGGCGCTCAAGTTGCTCTTCGTCATCGCGCTATTGTTCTTCTTCGGACCGGTCGCAAGCCACGCTATGGCGCAGGCGGCATTGCATGCTGAAATTGAACCGCTTCTTGCCGAAGATCGCCGCGGCCGCAAAGTGCCTGGTGATGACGAACCGGAGCCCGGTGGCCAGCCAGAAGGAGTTCCTTCGACATGATTGGGAACCCTAGTGCCGAAGCACTCGTCATGGCGGCTCTGCTAACGCTTCTGGCAGCCGTAACGATCGCTATTGCCCGCCAGCGCAATATGTTCGGCGTCGTCATTATGTCGAGCATCTACAGCTTCCTGATGGCGTCGTTGATGATTGTTCTCGACGCCGTTGACGTCGCCATGACGGAAGCTTCCGTCGGCGCAGGTATTTCGACGGTGATCCTGCTGGCCACTTTGTACCTCACCGGCTCGATGGAATACCCGCAGCGCCGCAGCGTCGCGATTCCGCTGTTTGTCAGCATTGTCGTTGGAGCCGCGCTCGTCTGGGGGACCATCGGACTGCCCGCCTTCGGTATCGCCGACGCGCCCATCCACCAGCACGTTGCCCCCACCTACATTGATTTCTCTAGGAAGCACGACATGCCGCCGAACATCGTCACGGCAGTGCTCGCTGACTTCCGCAGCTTCGATACGCTGGGCGAAACCACCGTCGTGTTCACAGCCGGGATTGGTGTCCTGTTGTTGTTGCAGGGCGGCTGGCGCATCGGCGGCGCGCGCCGTGAGGACGACACCCAAGGAGATGACGAGATATGAGACTCGATCTGATCCTTAGGGTCGGCGCCAAACTGGTCTTGCCGTTTATTCTGCTGTTTGCCCTCTACGTCCAGTTCCACGGTGACTATGGGCCCGGCGGCGGCTTCCAGGCGGGCGTCATCGCCGCCGGCATGGTGATCCTCTACTCGATCATATTCGGTGTCCATGCAGCCAAGCGTATCGCTCCGCCCATTATGGTTGAAATGATGGTGCCGATGGGGGTCGTCATCTTCACAGGCACCGGCGTCGCGAGCCTTCTGATGGGCAATAACTTCCTCGACTACACCGGCTTCGCGCACGAGTACCTTCATGCGCACGAGTGGGGGATCCTGATTGTCGAATTTGGCGTGCTCGTGACCGTTTGCGGCACCATGGTCGCAATGTTCTATGCGTTCGTTCAAAGGGGGCGTTCTTGATGGAATTGCTCAAGACATTCGCAGCCCACTACAACTATTTCATCACGATCTTCCTGATGATTTCCGGGCTCTTCATCGTCATCGCCCGCGGCAATCTCATCAAGAAGCTGGTCGGGCTCTCCTTATTTCAGACCTCCGTCTACTTGCTCTACTTGACCCCGGCCAAAATCCTCGGCGGAACCGCCCCAATTTACGACGAGGGCTACAAGGTCTATTC
>JAUWFF010000251.1 GCA_030607105.1 Filomicrobium sp. | reverse complement strand
CCGCGAAGCGACGCCTGTGAACGCGGCAAGCCGTTCAATTAGACCTTCCAAGAGATCGGCTGCCTCCCGCTCGTTCTCGCCAAAATTCGAATTGACCAATCGTAAGAGTCAGGCGCCGAACCACGCCGAACGTTCAACGCTGAGCACCGTCAAGAGCGTCGATGCGGCGGTTGCCTCTCCGACACCTAAACTCCGCACGACTGTCGCGGGTTGGCAACCCGTTGTCGTCGACGCTGCTGGGACGATTGCGGCTGGAGCGGGAGCTGCTTCACTCAAGCCGAAGGACCCGACGAGCCGCTACAAGCTCGTCGTCAAGATCCAGCGCAAACTCAAAAAACGCGGCTGTTACTGGGGCCGAATTGATGGTTCGTGGGGCACAGGTTCCAAGCGGGCAATGCAGGCCTTTATCGATCGCATCAATGCAGCATTGTCCGTGCAGGAGCCAGATTATGTACTGTTGGCTTTGCTGCAGGCGAATAGCGACAAAACGTGTGGCGGATGTACTACCGGTCAGACCCTAACGGTTGGCGGCAGCTGCGTGCCGCAGACAGCGATCGCTGCCACGCAGCACGGATCAGATAACGGCGGACAGGGTAGCGCCAGAGTATTCTCTTGGAAGCTTACTGGCGAACCGCAACCTGCAGCGCAGCCCCTGCTACGCCCAGTGGGAACTCCCATCGCTACAACGGCTCCGTTGCCAGGATCCATGGCGATTGGCGGTCCACAGCAACTGCCTTCGACTGAGAGCAACAATCAATTCAATAGCGTTGCAGCCGTAACCATCGACGGGTCAAATGATTCCCGCCTCTCCCAGCCTTCCATTACAGGTACGCGCGACGCGCGGCGCGCACGGGCGGCCCGTCGTGCAAGCACGTCTCGCCGTGAAGCCAAGCGTTCAAGACGCCGCAATCGCGGAGTGCGGGCAGCGCGTCGGCGTAATCTTCTGTTGGGCCTCGGCGGCGCTTACTGACACAAGCTCCGTGTTCCTGCGCAGTAATAGGGCGCGCGCTTTTGATTTAAGTCATCGGTGACTGTTTGTTCTGGCGACCCACGCTTAGCGCCGGTCACGCCCGCTGGGCAGGCGCTCGTGCCTGCCTGGTAAAGCTATTCGATAGTCGAGTTAGGTATGGCGTAGTTACGCCAAGGGTAGCGCTCCGCTTTCGCTTTGTTTTGCTCAACCGTGGTGTGAATTGTCAGCATGTGGGTGATTTTGCTGGCTTGATCCCAAACCGCGCGATGGATGCGACCAAGACTTCCAGCGGGGCGCCTTCTTTTCCTGCGAAAACGCGTCGCTCCCATTCCTAAAAATTGCATTCGATTTTAGCTGAGCGCTAGGTCCCGCTCTCGCAGGCGTTCCCGGGTGCGATCGAGGATGAGGTCCTCCATGCACCGTTTTGCATGATCGGCGTCGAGAAGGTTGACCGAGATGTCCTGCGCATACCGACACACAGTGGCGAAGAGCGCGGCGACCACCTCCATGAGAACCAATGTTCGACTGTCGGGGCGCATTTCCTTCGTGCGTGCAGCAGTGAACGCCTCAATGAGCGTGAGGCACTCAGCAGCGACCACCTCATCAGCTCCTGACATCTGTGAAAACCCCATTACGTTCGAGGCGACGCTTGCAGGGTCATCAATACCGGGCGGCGACGTGTTAGGCCCGCCTGATGGAACTGGCAGGCTTGGAATGAAGTGTTGAAGCGCCTGAAGGCCAATGGCGGCCTGGACCCGCTCAATGGGTGAGCGCGTTTCCTCAAGCATCACAGCGCTCAAATACGCCGCGATCGGCTCAGCGCGTTTGCCTAGCCCTCCATCGGTCAGATCAATGCATGCCCCCTTTTTGTGGGCAGCGCCAGGTCGTCTTGCTCCGTGTGGCATGGTGGATGATCCCCCGTTCTGTTTGAAGCCCCCGCCTCAATTGCCCGTGGCATGTCGGTCTTCATGGCCATTGATCTTGGCGCGCATGGATGGCTCTTCGTCCGGTTCTGTCACGTTATGATGATAGTGATGATTTTGTAGATAATCGGGCCTTGCGCATCGGCCTCGATTTGCGTCGGCTGGATCTTGTCCAGCGGTGTGGATAACGTTTGCGGGTAGTCCCCAGCGACCTTCACCAAGTGCCGCTCGCCGCCGACTTACCTGAAAGCATTGAGACCGGCGTCCTTGCCCTGAGCAGGGACATTATTCAGTATGCCCTTCCTGGGGCCGTCGCGACGTTCGCTTGGTATGGATCCGCCTTTCACCATCGGCTGTTCGTGGCTACTTTAGCGATTCCCTGAATTAGACGCGCCAATGCTCCGTCCCACGTAACACGTGTTTGACGGCCATTTTCACCGGACACATATCTCCTGTGATCTTAGCTAAGTCGGTTTGACGTGCAGTTGATGCGCTGCATGTCTCCTGTTGGTACTGAGCGGACATGGTCGCTGTTTCTGAAATTGCCCGCTTTGAGGGTGAAGCCGATACTGAAGGGCCGTCATGCTAGTGCGCCCGGTTCTAAACTAGGAACTGGCGCCGGTTCGTGGCACAGGTATTCGAAGACCAAATGTGGCCGGACTTGTTTTCAATCCTTCATCATCATGACCGCCATGCTGTATCGTTTATGTTTGCTGCTGCTGGGTGTGCTAGCAGGGGCCTCGTCGGCTCGAAGCGAGGTCGTCCTAGTCGAAGTCGACACCCGACAGTTGGTACTCGGTGGCCAATCGTTTGGTGCGTATGGGCCCTATGAAGTCATCCGTGGCCGGATCTATTTCTCCTTCGATCCCGCCAACCCAATGAACGCTCAGATCGCCGACTTACAACGCGCTCCCCGCAACTCGGCTGGTCAGGTCGAGGCTTGGTCCACCTTCGCCGCCCTGCGACCGGTGTCGCCAGACAAGGGCCGCAATATTGCCCTCGTTGAGGTTAGTAACCGGGGCGGCATGTTCTCGCCGCACTATTTCAATCGCGCCGCATACGCTAGCCTCGATCCTGATGACCCTAACGCCTTTGGCGATGCTCTGCTGTTACGCCTTGGGCTGACGGTGATCTGGATCGGCTGGCAGTTCGACGTGCCCGACCACGCCGACGCGTTGCGCCTTCATGTGCCGCGCGCGCGCCGAGTAGATGGCTTGTCGATCACCGGGCTCGTTCGCAGCGACTGGACAGTGGACTCCTCGGCCGGAGAGCTGGGGCTGTCGCATCGTGACCATCGTGCCTATCCCGTAGCCAACCCTAAGGACACAGCCAACATCCTTACCGTGCGGAACGGCCGAGACGCGCCTCGCCGTGTAATCTCCCGCGACCGCTGGCACTTCGCGCGGTTCGAGAATGGTCGTCTTGTACCCGACGCGACGCATATCGTACTTGACGGTGGTTTCAAGGGGGGGAAGATTTACGAGCTCGTCTATCGCGCTCAAGATCCGGCAGTTGTCGGTCTCGGATTGGCAGCCATCCGGGACGTGATCAGCTACGCCAAGCATCACAGGGCCAGCCTTTTTCCGGCCAAGCTCGGGCTTGCGGCCGGCGTCTCTCAGACGGGCCGCTTTCTGAGGCATTTCCTCTATCAGGGTTTCAATACCGACGAGCAAGGCCGCGAAGCATACGATGGGCTGATGGTCATCACCGCTGGTGCTGGGCGCGGAAGCTTCAACCACCGCTTCGCCCAGCCATCCCGTGACGGGCATCGCTACTCGGCCTTCTTCTATCCGACGGACTTGTTTCCCTTCACCGG
>JAUWFF010000030.1 GCA_030607105.1 Filomicrobium sp. | reverse complement strand
GCGATTCTGATTGTCGAATTCGCGATGGCACAGCGCGACGAAGGTCTATCGATTCTAGATGCCGCCAAAATGGCCGCGCGCTTAAGAATACGTGCGGTTTTGATGACAGCCTTTTCGTTCCTGCTCGGGCTCATTCCTCTGCTGATCGCCAATGGTGCGGGTGAAGCAACGCAGAAATCCGTGGGCTCCGGTGTGTTCGGCGGCATGCTAGCGGCGGCGACCGTCGGTGTCTTTCTGATCCCGATGCTGTACGTGGTGCTTCAGTGGACGCGCGAAACCGTGAAGGGCTTTTTGGGCGCGGCCGATAAGGATGCGCCGGGCGCCACGGACAAACCAGCGCCCGCCGAGTGAGTTGAGAGAGCGCGAAATGCCAGCCTCAAAAAAGCGCACAACCGCTCATAGAATCAACATCGACGGGCCGGCCTGATGCTTCCCGAACTTACCTTGGGCGCCATGATGATATTGGTCACGACCATTATTCATGGCGTCTTCACCGCAGCCTGTGTTGGGTTGCTCATGAGGTATTTGTCTAACGGCCTTAGAGTCGACACCGATTGGAGAGCATCCGTTGTGTTGTCTTTCTTTGTGCTCTTTCTGTTTCTCGCGACCATCCTGGAAGTTTGGGTCTGGGCTCTCCTTTATGTCGTGATCGGGGCCCTGGAAGGTTTTGAAGAAGCCCTCTATTTCTCAACCGTGACGTTCACCACCCTGGGTTATGGAGATATCGTTCTTGATGAGGAATGGCGCCTGCTGGCCTCCTTTGAGGCGGCCAATGGGTTGTTCTTGTTCGGTTGGTCGACGGCACTTGTCTTCGCGGTGGTGCAATGGATTTTTAACCATCGCGACAAGCAGGCATCCTAGCGGGAGCGCTGCCGCTCAAGCTGATCGTCGTGATAGCGGTATCCACACGGCCCATCGTTATTGCTTCAAGCGGCCCTCATACGCTCAAAGCCAGCGGCCAGGTCCGATTTCAGATCCTCAACATCCTCAAGGCCAATGTGCAGGCGCAGAGCAGGACCCGATGGGTTCCACGTCGTTGCGGTCCGATATGAACTGCAATCGAAGGGGACTATCAGACTTTCGTAACCGCCCCAGGAGTAGCCCATCCCAAAATACTTTAGGTGATCAAGCATCGCCGCTAGTGCTTCGTTCGACACTGGTTTCAGGAGTATCGAGAACAGCCCTGTCGCACCCAGGAAATCGCGCTTCCAGATGTCGTGACCCGGTGCTTCGGGTAGTGCCGGGTGCAGCACTCGCGCGACCTCCGGGCGCTGCGCAAGCCAACTGGCAATCTCCAGTCCGGATTGATAATGCCTCTGCAATCGAACCTCGAGTGTGCGCAGGCCCCTGAGCCCCAGGAACGTTTCTTCAGACCCTGTCGCGTTGCCGAGTGCAATGGAGGTCCGTTTGATCTGCTGCGCTGCACGAGCGTTTGAGGTGATGCTCCCTAAGAGGGCGTCAGCGTGTCCAACGATGTATTTTGTCGCCGACTGGATGGAAACATCGACTCCATGTTCAAAGGCTCGGAAGTAGATCGGTGTCGCCCATGTGTTGTCCAACAGAACCCACACGTCCCGCGAACGCGCGGCGGCCGCGATGGCGGGAATGTCCTGCATCTCAAAGGACTGGGAACCCGGACACTCGGTGAAAACCAGTCGCGTTCTGTCGTTGATCAATTCAGCGATGCCGCCTCCGATAAGCGGATCATAATAGACGGTTTTGACGCCGATCCTCGACAGCACCTGATCGCAGAACCGTCGCGTTGGAAAGTAGACGCTGTCGGTCATCAAGATCTCGTCGCCGGTCTCTACGAACGACAAAATGGCGGTGCTGACTGCGTGCAGGCCGGACGTGGCAAGAACGGTGAATTCGCCGCCTTCCAAAAGCCGGATCGCCTCGCATAGGGCATCCGTCGTCGGCGTTGTGTTGCGACCATAAGTATAGCGCTGATCGTAGGCCAACAGTTTGTCCAATGACGGGAACAGTACCGTCGATCCCCGGTAAACCGGTGTGTTGACAAATCCGTGCGCTGCAAACGGATCCCTCCCGCCATGTGTCACCAGGCTGGCGGAACGTTGCTGCGGGGCCTTGTCACTGTTATCGGTCATCACTCACCTGTTGGCGTTCTGCGAACTGGCCTTTTGCTGATCGGTGGTGGCAGGTCAAGGGGCCCGGCGGCGAAAACTTGCACAATCGTTGTGCTGAGGTGCGACCAAGTGGCAACGATCGCCTGTCAAAAACGCTGATCAGCTTCGATAATCTGTCATAAACCGCTTGGTGGGCCTATCGTGCGACCGTTTTGTCATGCGATCAGCGAGATCGTGCGCGTCGCCGAGTAGTGGTTGAGTCTGAGGGAAAATGAACTCTGTAGTGGAAATCAGCGGTTTCGCTGGGCTAGCGATACTCGCCGTGCCGCTGCTCATGCTGACCATCGCGCTGGTCTCGGCGTTGTTCTGGCCCTCTGTCCCTGTACCTCTGGATACCGCGACCGCACCCGAACTTGTGGCAGATGGTGAGGAACCATCTCTGGAACGGGATAAAACACAAACGCGTGGTCATGGCGGCCGGGCAGAACAGGAATCAGATATTTTTCATTATCCAAGTACTGTTGCACCACAAGGCAACGGGGTGGCCCTCGAAGAGGTCGAGACTCGCCCCTTAGCACTGCCGGACATCACGGAACTTGACCCGCGCGCAGCGCAGGCTCATGAGTTCCTGACCGAGGCACTTAGTCTTCGTGATTCTGGCGACGATGATGCGGCCGCTGACCGGCTTCGCGAAGCCATCATGCTTGCCACCAGCATTCGCAACGACCGTCTTCACGCTCGTGCCCGCCTCGAACTCGGCGACATAGCTGAAGCGCAAGGTGATCTCACGACCGCCTGCGAGCATTGGCAGCTGGCACGGTCGTTGTTTGAAGACGAAAGGCGCAGCAATGACGCCAGCCACTGCGAGACCCGAATGGCGCGGAACGGCTGCCCAACTGACTGGGTCTTGACGGATTTTTGAGACGGCCACTATTTGGCGAGCACCTCGACGTGCGCCATTTGACTATCCTCGACGTTGAATTTGCGCTTGAATTCTCGCCTGCCATTACGTGCGGTCACCGTATAGGTGCCCGGTGCCAGAATGTGTGTCGGCAATGCTCCGACACTTTGCGTTATGACCTCGCCTTCCGGCGCTGCAATGGTCCACTGGGTTGCCGGCAGCGCTTCACCCCCCGGCCGCGTCACCAGCCTAAACGTAACCCTGGCGGCCGCATGCGCGATCGCGATTTCGGTGAGCTTTCCGGCTTCCACCGACACCTCCGCTTCCACATGCGAGTTGGCGCCGCCGTACGTCGAGCGCAGATAATAAATGCCGGCATTGAGCCGGATGATCACGCCCGGGCGGGCCTTGCTCATGACCTGTCGACGCTGACCGGACTGATCCGTTTCTGCCATGTAGATGTTGAAACTGACCGTCTTGTCGGGGACCCTTTGCTCGCCTGCGTAGGCTGTCAGGCGCAACCCTCCGGCGTTGAGCACAAAGGTTTCCTGCGCGCCTGGCCCATCGCTCACCGTAACGCGCTTTGTGAGATGCGAACGCCCGTAGGCGACGTTCACAAGATACGTTCCAGGTTCAAGCGAAATAGTGGGAGATGGGGCCGGTTGTTTGACTAGCAACTCAGGCTTACCGGCACCTGGCTTGGGATCCGAATACACGCGCCATATAAGACCACGGGTAAGGCGTTGACCGTCCTCCGTCAAGCGAGCGGATAAAGCGACGCCCGAGCCCGCTTGACGAGCCGAAAGTGCCTTGCGTGCTTGCTGAACGGCTTCGGATTCGACAGCCTCGCTTTCGGTGGGCTTGCTCTCCGTCGCCCAGCCATCTTGAGGCATAGGCGTCAATTTGGTTGCTGGGTCCCAGCCTTGTCCTTGTTGCGCGTTGGCTTCCAATCCGGTCCGTGGAAGTAACCCGGGGCCTCCGGTGATAAGAAGCCCGGCAACAAGCAGGGCGATGGCGTTTCTCTTGAGCATGGAAATCCCGCCGGCAACTGCGAAAATACAAGCAATACGGCTCACTGGATGCGAAGTTCGACGGTTTTCGCATCACCTGCTGCAACCACGAATGCACCTTCCACGGTGCCTTTTCGCGTCTCGCAGCGCACATTGTAGCGTCCGGGAGCCAGCAAGCCTCTGGGCGAACCTTGCTGCGTCCGCCAAACAAGCGCGCCATTGGAATCAAGAACCTCCCAGAACTGCCCGGTGATTGCGCGTCCTTGGCCATCGCTCACCCGGAGCTTCACGTCTCCAGCCAGAAAATTCAGCAAGACATCTCGGTCTTCGCCCGAAGACAGATCTAGATCCTGCACCGTACGGACATTACGCGCACCAATTTCTGCAAGAATGCGATAGCGGCCTGGAGGAACGACAAACTGTGGGTTTCGCATGCTGCTGCGCGCGACGATGCTCAATGGGTCGCGTGAAAACAACTTGTAGACGACCGGCGTTGATTGCGAGTCAGCGGTCGTCGGAAACTGAGTCTCGACCTTTATCCGCGCGAGATCGAGATTGAGTGACCTTTTGATGCTGCTACCGGCACCGAGCGCCACTCGGCCGCTGGCGACCGCGAGACCGGACTTCACCTCAGTGTAGTAAGTGCCAGCCGGCAAGCGGAAGACGGGAGTTGGCGATGTCGAGCGCGCAACGACGCGGCGTCCGCCCGGCTTGTCGGGATCGTCAACGAAGACAGTGAACTCATACGCACCCGCCGACGCCCCGCCGTCGAGCGCGCTAGCAGACAGCCGCAATTCGCTGACGCGCAATGTAAAGGGGATCTCCTGCCTATCTCCGGCTGACAACTTGACAGTTTTTTTGACAGAAAGCGCCCCGACTTCAGCAAGGATGTCATAGCGTCCCGCGGGCAGTACGAGTTCGCTTTGGCGATAAGGGCTGACAACGAGTGGCGCAGCCCGTTCCACACCAGTTTTCTTGACTGTGAACAGTACTGGAATGGCGGGGTCCGAACCTTCCACCGACAGCTTGACGACACCCGCTTTGAAAACGGCTTTTACGAACGTCGGACCCTTTTCTGCGACCTCGACCTTTGACGTGTACTTTGACCGTCCCAGGGAAGCATCGATCCAATAAGCCCCCGCTGCCATGGGCACGGCAAAACGCGGCTCCAGGACATCGAGCGCAGGTAATGCTGCTGCCTCAGGCGCGGTCTCGCCCTTATAGACTCTCCAGCGTACAGGCTTGTCGACAGGATTGTCGGCCTTTCCAAGTGACGCGTCCAAAACGAGTTGAGATGGTCCGTTTGGATCGAAACGCCGTTGCAGGCGCTTGGCTATGCCCGGTTTCCGCTTCAGTCTGGGGCTCCTGACGCCGCGCATTGCAAGCTTCACGGCTTGCGCAACGGCCGCTTCCGCGTCTCTTGCCGTCACTGCGGGGAAGAACCGGCCCTTTGTGGCTTTGGAAATGCAAGCGATGGATCGACCGGGCCGAGCAAGGCCGAGCCCCACCGTATGGATCTTCAGCAATGGCCTTTCGGCTGCGAGTCGAGCGGCAACCGCACACGGGTCCTGGCGGCAGTTATCGGGCCCATCGACCACCAGCACCATTGTGGATTTCTTGCCGGCCTCCAGGAGGCCTAGGCTCCGCTCCAGAGCCGCCGAGATCGGCCCCTTGCTGCGTGGGCTAATTTCGTTGAGTGGCGCAAGCGTTTCAGCTACAGGCCGGATTTCCGGTGGCGACGCGATATCGATGCGGGAACATCCCGGGCCGAAAGTGACAAGGCCGGTTTTTACGCGCGTGCGGGGCGCCGGCAGATATTTCTCAAGCGCTGCTTGCGCGGTCTCGAACTTGTTGCCCGTCCCGCCGGGCAGTTCACCCCACATTGAGCCGGAGGCATCAAGCACGACGAGTATCGTGCCGCTTGCCTGCTGCGCGGCCACCGGTGGGATAGGAATGGCGTGGATCATCGCGCCAAAGGCGCCCAGCAAAGTAAAACTAATCCTGCTCGCCCAATTTTTCGACAATGCAGCTCTCCCAGTCCTTCATCGCTGCCGACCACATGGCCGCGACAGCAACCGCGTTTTGAAATATACCGAAGTCCGCGCGAATGCCATCCTGGCTATCGAACCCCGACGGAAACGCATGACAACCAACGAAACACTGACGCTACTCGCTAACCGCCGTTCACTGAAGCCGACGATGTTCACCGAACAGGGACCAACGGCCCAGGAACTCGAGCAGATGCTGACGATCGCGGCTCGCGTTCCAGACCATAAGAAGCTCAATCCGTGGCGATTTATCGTCTTTGCAGGCGAAGCCCGTGTGCAAGCAGGAAAACTGTTCGCAAAAGCATGCCTGGCCGAAGACAAACAGCCCCCCTCGGATATTCGCCTAAACACCGAGCGCGAACGCTTCTTGCGCGCCCCGATCGTGGTTGCAGTTATTAGCCGCATCATCGAGAAACCTGGCGTTCCTGAGGTCGAACAGGTTTTGTCCACCGGCGCCGCGGCATTCAATCTGTGCTTGGCCGCTAACGCTATGGGGTACGGCACATGCTGGATTACGGAGTGGATCGCCTACTCGCCGACGGTCAGGGAAGGATTGGGCCTAGCTGATGGCGAACGCATCGCGGGTTTCGTCTATATAGGCCGCGCGGCCGAGCGCCAGGACGACCGGTCGCGGCCGAATCTTGAGAACATTGTTTCATACTGGCAGGGTTGAGCCGTAAACGACGATGTGCACGGGCCTAATACTGAAACTGCTCAAGAAGGATGCGCTCATCAAGGTCGTGTCCGGCGTTGAACATCATCAAGAGCTCAACATCATTATCTTGCTCGACATCGACCCTCATGACGTCGCGGATTTCATAGTGATCCCCGGCGGCGCTAACCGGTCGCTTGAACGGCTCAAGCACCTCGAACGATATCTTCGCGGTATTGGGAAGTAGCGCCCCCCGCCAGCGCCTGGGCCGGAACGCACTGATCGGTGTCAAGGCGAGCAATGGAGCGTTGATTGGCAGAATGGGGCCGTGCGCCGACAGGTTGTAGGCCGTCGAACCAGCAGGCGTTGCCACAAGCGCACCATCGCAGATCATCTCCGGCATCCGCACACGGGAATCCACGCAAATAGCGAGCTTAGCGGCCTGATAACGCTCACGAAAAAGCGACACTTCATTGACCGCCAGCCGGCGGTGGGCTTCGCCGCTACGGTCAATCGCCGTCATGGCCAGCGGATGAATCCGCGAGATATGCGCGCTATTGAGCCTTTCGATGAGATCGTCCTCGGCGTACTCATTCATGAGGAAGCCCACAGAGCCACGGTTCATCCCGTAGATGGGGATGCGGTCATGCATATGCGTGTGCAGCGTTTGCAACATCAGCCCGTCGCCACCCAGAGCAACGATCGCGTCTGCCTGATCAGGAGCGGCGTTGCCGTAGCGGTGCGCCAGCCTCCGTAAGGCTGCTCGGGCCTCGGGAACGGAGGAAGCGACGAACGCAATGGACTCAAAGTGCTTGTTGAGTTGGGCCATGCTAGATTTCAAATTGACCTGAGTTCTTGGAGGCATTTGCCGGTGGACCCGAACAATATCCCGATCATTGTCTACACGACATGGCCTGACATCTCATCCGCAAAGAGCGCTGGAGGTGAACTTGTCGCCTCAAGCCTCGCAGCCTGCGTCAACATCTTGCCTGGCATGATCTCGTTCTATTGCTGGCAGGAGCGGCTGGAGACCGGCGAAGAAGTGGTGATGATCATCAAGACCCGCGCCGAGCAGGTCGAAGCGGTGATCCGCGAGGTCGAAGCGCGGCATCCTCACGAGACACCTGCGGTCATCAGCTGGCCGGCGACAGGAGGATCGGCAGGATACTTGGATTGGATAGCGCAGATGACGCCTTTGGTCGTCAAATGAAATCCTGCCGCCAATAGGAAGGCAGGTCTATGCAAGCATGCAAGAACCGAGGAGTGTCGAGTGGATCATGCCCCAGGCGGGCAAGAGGCTCGCGTCCGCATCAATCGAAACCGTCACCGAATGCTTGGCGGACAAGCGCCCGGCGACGCGCGCGTTGCCTTGCCTTGCTCGAATAACGCCGCGCTTTGCGCTTAGCCTTCTGTTTCGAGACTGCTCTAGGACGATATCTCTTCCGAGTGCGCTCAGGCTTCCGCAAACGAGGACGCTCGGCAGGTTGTGCACCCACCAATGGCGCAGGGTCGCTTTGCGTCAACGATGGTTCTGCTGAAACACCAGGCGCCGGATACCGCGCGCTCGCACTACCCGTCACCAGGCCACCGACGGCCATGCGGCCCTCAAGAGGTGGGCGCTGTCGCCATCCGCCTGAGTT
>JAUWFF010000186.1 GCA_030607105.1 Filomicrobium sp. | reverse complement strand
GCCTACGTACTTTATGCGCCGATTTCACTTGATCCCGAAGCATCGAAGTGTTGCGCGTCAGTCCTATCGGATGCCGAGCTGCTGAGGGCCGATCGATTTGTAACAGAAGACGGCAAAGCCCAATTCAAACAGCGACGAGCGTTTCGTCGCTACTGCGGCGCCGTCATATTGGGATCGCCGCGGCCATTATCTCGGATCGTTTTCGAGGAGACGGATAAAGGGCGTCCCTACCTCCCTGACCTGCCGGATTTCTGGTTTAGTTTTTCTTCGTGTCAGTTCGGTCTTCTCGGGGCTTGGTCGGCGACACACAAGATCGGGGTCGATCTCGAAGATCGAACCAGGGACGTGGATACGGCAGACCTCGCTCGAATTTACTTTGGGGAGGCAGAGGCGAAGGTTGTTGAAGCGGCAGGCGATATGGCGCGCCAGAGGACTTTTCTTCAACATTGGTGCCTCAAGGAAGCAGCGCTGAAATCCATAGGAGAGGGATTACCTTTCGGCCTCGACGCATTCGAATTCGAGTTGTCTCCAAATCTACGGGTCGTTCATGCGCCACAGGACTACGGCGGACCGGAGCGGTTTAATGCCTACGTAATCGAGGGCACAGAATGTTGCGCTGCTCTGGTTACCCGAGGCGTGGCCTGACCGGATGCTTCCAGGACAGTCCACCTGAACTTTGTCGCAACGCATCCCTCCTACCAAATTTACATATTATTGGCGGAAGCCGTGTTTCCCAGTTTTGAGGGGCTAACACACGGTCGATTTTGAAGTGGCCGCTTTTTGAGAAGCTCCAGCAGAAAATGGAGCACTTGCGCGCCACCACTTGTTAACAGTCTAGCGCTTCCTCGAAACTGGAAGAGGTCGCCACAACTTTAGGTTCCGAATCGAGGACGTTGGAATTCGAATTTGGCTAGTGGAGTTACCCCTTACGCAGGGAAAGCATCAGATTGTTTGTCGCGTCGTGCTGAACACACCGAAACACGGGGTCCGAAACCTGCAGTTGATACAGAATAGTTTCAGTTTGGCGGGCTGAACATCTCCAAGTCTCGAACTGCAATCTCTTGGACGACCTTGCTCGGGAAGTAGAGGTCCGAGTTGTGGTCCCGATCGTAAAGGCCGGCCCTCTCCGTCCTAGCAGGCCAGCAACGATCAGTGACGAACGAGTTATCGAAGGGCAAAACCAAGGTGCCGCGCATGAGAGCAACGTGATTCAGTTCGAGGCCGTTGCGGCAAGACGGCCCGAGCAGAGATCAAATGCGGAGCGTCTAGCGCGTTTCTACCCTGCGCTGGGGTGAAACAATGGCTTCAAACCAGTCAAGCGCCATCTCCGTCCAGCCCTTGGGCGTGATGTGTCCGCGCGGATGCAGCATCAGGCGGAGTTCCGAACCCTCGGTGCATGAATTCCAGGACCTGATCCAGCGGTTGTCCTTGTTTTGACGTTCGCTGGCCCGGCGCTGGCAGCCGTTGGTGCGTTTCAGAATACTTAGGCCGTCGAAGATATCGCCTTGCACAAGTCCGCTGTTTCCGAGCCGCCGTCCCTCCAGTGGCACCGTCGCGTCAACCCATCCGTGGGTGTGAAAAAGCCGAACCGGACCCTTGCACGATTGCGGCAGCGGGTTCCAAAAGCCGCCCCCGACCGCGGCATAGGCCGTAAACGTCCCCGGTGTCCGACAGGCCACATCCCAGACCATCGACCCGCCGCGCGAAAACCCTGTCAGCAGAACGCGAGACCGATTGATCTTCAGCCGCTTGACCGCGTCGTCAAGAACGTCGCTGAGAAACGCAGCATCATCACGGCGCGGACGCGTTTGACCGTCGGCAACAGACCAGTCGCGGCGCCCTGAAGGCTGAACCTCGCCGAAGGGGGCAATGAGGACATAGCCGCGTGAGAGGACCTTCTCGACAAAACGCTCGTTATCCATCACCGCCCGCGCGGAACTCGACCAGCCGTGCAGATGGACCATCACCGGATAGCCGCGCGGGCCCGGAGGCGACTTCGGAAGAGCGAAGTAATACTGGCCGCTTGCGATGCTGCAGGGCGCATCAACACCGCCACAAATGTCTTTAGCGGTGACGGCCGTCAAAGGTATCAGGAAGCAGATGGCAAACAGACAAAGAAAACGATTGCGTAACAAGTTGCGAACAGCGCCCGGCACGGCATAGCTCCTTCATTGACAACCCCGCCGGTAGACCACAGCAAGTATTCAATGTCAGATCACGAGACCTTGAGGAGGCCGCTCCTCAGGGGTTTGCGGGCGTGTACCATATGGGCGAAGTGTAGGCGCGTTCCTGGATGCTCGCGGGCGCCAGTTCCGGGCGTTTTACACCGTAGAACTTGGCGTCATATGTCGTCCAGCGCGGTGTCGGGATTTCCAGAACACGCGCGTAGTAAAACGCGAGCTGCCCGGGATCGAAATCGGGGTCTTTCCAGTACGCCTGCATCGCCGGCGCGCCGCTGGCGTTTGAGTACGTCGCCTTTTCAACGTTGACACTGTCGGCGACATTTCTCTCGCAGCGGTTCGCCGGAGTGATTGCCCTGCCGTTCGAGCACGCGACATCGTAGATCTGTTCGTGCGTCTCACCGTCCTCGTCAAGCCACCCTTTGATGATCTGAATGCGGTCTAGGTTGGCGCCGTCAAGGTCACGCAATGCGCGGACCATAAACCGGGGGGATCTGCCGTCAGTTGGTCCCTTGAGATCGCCGCCCATCGGCACGCCGTTTTCGTAACCGTGCTTGGCAAAATCCGAGCGGGCCAGGTCGTCTTCAAGAAAATCCCAACCGGCGAACACCCGGACCCGCAGTCGCGTTCCGGTTGTTGCAAAGACTTCCCTGCGCGCCAAGGCATCCCAGATCCCCTCCCTCGTATTATCTCGCGACCAGACCCCGGCGAGGCCCGAGGCGCTCGTTTGCCATGCGTACTGGGCGACGCTTTTGGGCCCGCCAATGCCACCGATAACCTCATCAAACCTTACTGGGTCGGCGGTCGGCTCGACAGCCGCCACTTTGCCAAAGAAGTTGTCCTCACTCGTCGTTGAAAGAGACGTGTGCGAGTCGGTTGATCCGACCATTCCGAATTTGAACGGGTTCGTCCCGAGCTTCGCCTGGTAGGCAAGCCCCCGCTTCAGTGCTTCACGGGCGTACTCGCGCGGCAGCATGCCTGGAGTCTTTGGTTCGGGGCCGAGCTGACCTTTGTCCCAGGTCTCAAAGTCGGCGAACTCGTCGCGTGGCGATAGCAGGGGATGCGCTTCGCCATCGCCCTTCATCTGCGTCACTTCATAAAGCGGTTCCCATTTCTGGCGCAGCTTCGCATATTCGCTATCAAGCGGCTTGTTGCTCGTTAGCGTAACGTCGTCGAACATCAATCCGTTTGAAAGATTGCCGTTGTGTGGGATCGCCAGCAGCCGGTCACCCGTGTCGTTTTCATAGGCCGCCATCCACGCCCACAAATCCTCAGGATCAAACGAGTCGAAGTTGGAAAACGGTATGATGGTATCGGCCTTGTCCTTTCCTCCCCGGAATATAACATTCCGGTGCAGGTTGTTGCGGCCAGGATTTGAAGTCCATTCAAAGCCGATTAGCGCCGTGAAGCGCCCCGGCTCATTGTAGTCTTCGGCAGCCTTTGTCAGCCGTGCCCACGCGGTCTTGTAGATTTCGTCTTGACCGGCCAGAGGGTCCTTGCCGCTGGACTTGGCCTGCGACCAAATCTTCCACGCACCCGCCGGATCGCCAGCCTCGACCGCCTCGTTGAGCTTCTGTCCGAACTCGGTTGACAGGAGCGTCTTGTCCTTGGCCGCCAGCAGCGGTGCAAGACCTAGGTTCTCGGCGTGATCCGCGATGACGAGGAAGTCCAACGGACGCTTCAGCCGCGCCTTGACACCCGTACTTGAAGTCACGACTTCGCCGCGGGCAAAGCGGTAAGCTTCCTGCGGCCCAAGCGTGTCACCAATCATGCCAGCGTCAGCCGAATAAGTCGTATGTAGGTGCGTGTCTCCGAACAGGACCCGGTTGGGAAATGCTTGCTCGGGGTAGGGGGAATAATTTCGTTTCCCTGGCAACGTGCCAGGCGCGTCATCCTGGGCAACAGCCGCATTGAAAGACAATGCGCAGCACACCAGCGCACCCAACAGTTTCTTTGAAATCATTACAATATACTCTTGCAGTACACGCGTATGGAATGAGCCAGGCAATGCCCGCGAAACTTAGGCGAGTTTCCTTATACTAGGCAACCTGCTGCCGGCCGAAGCTGCGTGCGTTCCGGTTTACACCCAACCCATCAGCTCGCGCCTGACAAT
>JAUWFF010000008.1 GCA_030607105.1 Filomicrobium sp. | reverse complement strand
AACGAAAAATCCGAAGCCTCGCGTGGCACGTCTTGGGTATACTGGTTTACTGGGTGCTAATTTCTTTCGCCGCCTACCTGGCTTTTTGGCAGCTGGCTTTCGCTCCATGTTCTTTGGGAGAAGATACGTCATTACAGGCGTATAGCTGCACCCTCCAGCAAAGCTCCGCGGGCCCACCAGAGGGCCCGCCCGGTGAAACTTCATTAATCAGCGCCGGCGGCCACCACCAGGAGGTCCACCCGAGCCACTCCCAGGCGGACCGGATCGCTGATCCTTGTGCCGGAAATTGATGCGCCCCTTAGTCAGGTCGTACGGTGTCATCTCAATCGTCACACGGTCGCCGGCAAGAATGCGAATCCGGTTCTTCTTCATTCGGCCGGACGTGTAGGCGACAACCTCATGCCCGTTGTCGAGTTTCACTCGACACCGGGCATCGGGAAGAACCTCCTCGACGATACCTTCAAATTCCAGCACCTCTTCTTTCGCCATCCAAACTCCTTGAGGCTCATCTTGCGCATGACCCATTTCAGTCACGCTGCCCAAATACAACGTAGGGAGAGCAGGTACTGCCCTCCCCGGGAAAATCTAAGTATTAGAGCTACGTTCTACTCGGCCTGAAGATTCACAGCGGCGTATTTGCCGTTGCGGCCCTTTTCGAGTTCGTAGCTGATCTTTTGGCCGTCATTGAGCGACATCATTCCGGCGCGCTCGACAGCCGAGATATGCACAAAGACATCGTTGCCGCCATCGTCAGGCTGGATAAAGCCATAGCCCTTTTGGGTATTGAACCACTTCACGGTCCCGGTAGCCATTCGGTAGTCTCCAACAGTCAAGTCACATCACCAGTCTCCCCGGAGGGTGACCAACACAGATCAAATTCCGCGTTGGAGACATCTATTGCCGGGAACTGTCGACCGGTAGTCTAGCGTGTACCAAAGCGTATTCGACGCCACTTATATGGCCCGGTGATGCCGGAAAGGCAAGCTTTGCGGCTCGCTGATGACCGATTATGATAGGCCCTCGGCGCACCGGATCATTCTTGCTTTTCGACCGTAAATTTAAATATCGCTCCGCCGGAAACCGTCCGCTTTATCGTCAAACTGCGCGAGGACTGTGCAGCTACCTGAACGTTCTGACCGATTGATCGGCAATGCAGTCACAGCAGCCCGTGAAGTGTTGGGAATTCAAACACTTGGCCTTAGGCACAGGGTTTGCCCAACACAGCTGGATTTCGAGGGAACCGCAATGACGAGGCGAGATATGTTCAGCTGGCTGTTGGGCAAAAAGAAAAGGACGGTGGAGATTGAGCAGGCGACACGTACGACGGAAACCGCACCGGTCCATGAAGCCGCGCCGGCGCCGGTCGCGGACAGCAGCCCCAACTCTGCGATGACATCCGCTGCAGCAGCATCACCCGCCCCGCGCGAAGCAACGGCGAAAACCCAGATAACTCGCAAGCTTCTCGTGCTGCGGAAGTCCGTCCCGCCGCCGCCCAAGTCCGGGATGATGGTTACGGTGCGAAACGGCCGCAAGACGCAGCCTGCCCTGATTGACCTTGTATGCGCCAGTGGACGCCGCTTGTTCGTCATCACTGAGGGAAGCGAGTTCCGTCGCGCCTACACACGGCGCGGCGACGGCCGTTACCGTCTAGAAGGTTCGCCTGATGGCCCTGGGCCGGCGCTTGATTTCGTGACAACTCTCGCGGACAAAAGTCTCGCAAACAATGGAAATCAGCGACTAAGGCCTTTGCGATATGTAAACCTACGCCGGTCGCCAGGCTTCAACTTCGTGCAAGGCTGCCGACGGCAGCTGAGGGAACGTGACAAAGCGGAAGCCCGTGGACAGGGTTCGGCAACCGGCCGCCGCCCCGTGATGAATGGCCCAATTACGACCCCCAGGCGCTCGAAAGCACGTTCGCGGATGCCTAGCGCCTCCAGGTGAGCCCAAGTGTTGACGAGGTAAGCAACGTTCTGGCCCGATAAGCCACTGGCGGTGCTAATCAATCTGGCCTGTGCGCTGATCGGAAGATGCGAAACGTAGCTGGGGTGGGCCCGCTCGACCACATAGGTCAGTCCAAACACTTGCCGTTTGTCGCCCTCAAGCAGTGAAATCATAAGATGGGTCTCTCGATAAACGCCGTTCACTTGCTCTCGTTCACGCAGATACTTAAGCGTTGTCAGCGCGTTCGACCCGGCCACGCGATAGGCCATGCCGATGCAAGAGCCGCCACGATCGAGGCCCAGAACCAGGCCGGGGCGGCCCTCGACGCCGCGATGGTGCACCGAATGAACGCAAAATGATCGCGAGTAGCCATCGACACGCGCGCGCACGACTTCCTCATATGGAAAACCCGGGCGCCACAGCAGCGAGCCGTAGCCGAAGACCCAAAGATCGTGTGTGCTCTCGCTCGCCATGTTTCCATCAGTTCTTCAAGGGTTTGGTTACCCGCGACGGAGCGGGGAGCGGTCATTCGTCAGCTTCGGCATCCAGGGCACCGCCGCCGCGTCGCCCGAAGTCCGGAGCGTCGGTGTCCTGGCCGGCTTCGATAATACCTCGACGCAAAGTTCGCGCTTCCGAGAAAAGCCGATGCAGTGTTTCTCCGTCACTGAAACGAATGGCCCTTTGCAAGGCCGTCAGGTCCTCGGAAAAACGCCCGAGCATTTCAAGAACGGCTTCCTTGTTGTTGAGAAACACGTCGCGCCACATGATCGGGTCAGATGCGGCGATGCGAGTGAAGTCACGGAAACCACCGGCCGAGAATTTTATCACCTCTTGATCGGTAACGCGCTCAAGATGGGCAGCGGTATTGACGATGTTGAAGGCGATGAGATGCGGGACGTGACTGGTGATGGCGAGCACCAGGTCATGGTGCCCGGGGCTCATGATCTGGACTCTGCTGCCGAGCCCCTCCCAGAAAGACTTAAGCCGACCCAACGCCGTGGAGTCACAGCTTTCAGGCGGCGTCAGTATGCACCAGCGATTGTCGAAGAGCTCTGCGAAGCCCGCTTCCGGGCCAGACTGCTCGGTTCCGGCAATGGGATGTCCGGGAACAAAATGAACGCCTGCGGGCACATGCGGGCCGACGTCAGCTACGATCGCGGCCTTGACAGAGCCGACATCGGTCAGGATCGCGCCGTCGCGAAAGGCGCAGGCCGCGTTGATCTGTTCCGCGATCGCACCACAGACTCCAACGGGTGCGCAAAGGACGACGAGATCGGAACCTCGCGCGGCCTCTGCAGCGCTGGAAAAGCCTTCATCGATGATGCCGAGTTGCAGAGCCTTTTCCACCGTCGCCTCGGTGCGCGCCGATCCGACGACGCGGTCGGCAAGCCCAGCACGGCGCGCGGCCAGGGCTATTGACGAACCGATAAGGCCTACGCCGATCAGCGCGATCCTTTCAAAGCAGCCGTCCTTCATCCGACCGCTGCTCCCCGATCCGAGGCCGAGAGTATTTCATTCAAGGCCGCAATCACGGCTTTGTTCTCATCGCCCGTCCCGATCGTCATGCGAAGTGCGTTGGGTAGTCCGTAAGATCCCACCCGGCGCAAATAGATCCCTCGTTTTTTGAGCGCACCATCGACACCGGAGGCCGTGACCGCGCCAGTCTCCGGGAAGTGAACCAACAGAAAGTTCGCGACGCTCGGCGTCACCGCGAGCCCAAGCTTTTGCAGCTCGGTAGCCAACCACGGCAGCCAGCGGTCGTTATGCTCAACCGCCTGCTTGGTATGTGCGATATCGCGAACCGCCGCCACGCCCGCAGCAATCGCCGGCATCGAAACATTAAACGGCCCACGGATCCGGTTCAGCACGTCCGCAATTTTCTCCGGGCAGTAGGCCCAGCCGAGGCGCAAACCGGCAAGCCCGTAAATCTTTGAGAAGGTGCGGGTCATAACCGTGTTGTCGCTGGAATCGACCAACTCGGCGCCAGCGTCGTAGTCGGTTTCGTGCACGTATTCGGCATAGGCGCCGTCCAGAACCAAAAGCACATCCCCGCGCAACTCACGGCGGAGCCTGCGAACCTCGCCAGAAGGGATGTAGGTCCCGGTTGGATTGTTGGGATTGGCAAGGAAAACGATACGCGTCTTGTTGGTGACCTGCTGCAAGATCGCATCGACATCCGTTCGCAGTTCGCGTTCGGAGGCAACCACGGGTGTGCCGCCGTTGGCCGTTATCACGATCGGATATACAAGAAAGCCGTGCTCTGTCAGAATGCCTTCATCGCCGGCACCAATGTAAGCCTGGGCCAGAAGCTTCAACACTTCGTCAGAACCAGCGCCACAGATGATCCGCTGCGCATCAAGACTGTACAGTTCGGCGATGGCTTCGCGCAAATCAGTGGCCGAACCATCGGGATAGCGCGCCAGATTTCCGGATACCGCGGAGAAAGCCGCCACGGCGGCGGGACTGGCCCCCAAAGGGGTCTCATTGGATGAGAGCTTGATGAGTTTTGTGGACTCACCCGAGCCACTTTCACCGGGCACATAGGGCGCGATGTCTAAAATGCCGGGATTTGGACGGGGTGTAGCCATGTCCGTGCTTTTTGTCAGGAACTCAGTTTGCTGTTCGCAGAAATACGGTGCGTTGCTGGTTAACGCAAAGAAAAGTTGTGACTTTCTGCAATGTCGGGCCGCAAAGTCGGGGCCTCAGCGCTAACCTGGGTTTTGCTGTCGCAATCGTTCTAAACTTGACGCTAACGCGTGCTGGTCCTATTTCCTGCTCAGACCGTGGTGATTTGGCCGGCCGGCTTGCAGCCACGTAAAACAAGTCGCTAAAAAGGCCGCGCTGCCCGCCAGGGGCGTCAGCCGGCCTAAATTAAAGGTCGCGCGCAAGTTTTATGATGGCAACCAATTCCCCCCTTCAACGTGATAACGCCGACGATATTGGCGTTGCATTCAACCATGCCAGCGTTACCTTTGCGGCCGAAGTCCCCCTGCACTTGGACAGCGGCAAGACACTCGGTCCATTCTCTATCGCCTACAATACCTACGGCACGCTCAACAAGAGCAAGTCGAACGCAGTCCTCATCTGCCATGCCTTGACCGGCGACCAACACGTCGCAAACCGGCACCCACTGACCGGGAAGGAGGGCTGGTGGTCGCTGCTTGTCGGCCCCGGCAAACCGATCGATACGAACCGCTATTTCGTGATCTTCCCCAATATTCTTGGCGGATGCATGGGCTCCACAGGGCCATCATCAATCAATCCGGAGACGGGCACACCTTACGGCCTGAAATTCCCGATGTTCACCATCGGCGACATGGTGGCCGCACAGCACAGGCTCATCGAGCATCTCGGTATTGACCAATTGTTCGCCGTACTTGGCGGATCGATGGGCGGGATGCAGGTGCTCGAATGGGCGTCGCGCCACAAGGACCAAGTGTTCGCAGCATTGCCGATCGCGACCGCGGCTTGGCACTCTTCGCAGAACATTGCCTTCCACGAAGTTGGCCGACAAGCGGTGATGGCCGATCCCAATTGGTTACGCGGGGATTATCACTCGCACGGCGTGGTGCCGCGGAACGGCCTTGCGGTTGCGCGGATGGCCGCTCACATCACCTATCTGTCGGAGGACGCTTTGCACGAAAAGTTCGGGCGCAATTTGCAGAACCGCAGTGACCGGACATTCTCCTTCGATGCCGATTTCCAGGTGGAAAGCTATCTACGTCATCAAGGCTCGACGTTCGTCGATCGGTTTGATGCAAACAGTTATCTCTACATCACTCGGGCGATGGATTATTTCGATCTCGCGGCGGAAAACGGCGACGTGCTGGCGAATGCTTTTCGCGGAACTCGTACGCGCTTTTGCGTCGTATCGTTCACCTCTGACTGGCTCTATCCGACACGGGAAAGCCGCGAGATCGTACAGGCGCTCAATGCGGTTGCCGCTAACGTCTCGTTCGTGGAAATTGATAGCAACGCCGGGCACGACGCGTTTCTTCTGGATGAACCGGAGTTCTTCGCGACGATCCGTGGCTTTGTTGAGTCTTGTGCATCAAAGCGCGGCCTGCCGCCCCCCGGAGAAGAAGCGTGATGCTGGACAAAACAAAAACAGTCCATACCAGCCGCGTTGATCACCTACTGATCGCCGAAATGGTGGCGCCTGGCAGCCGTGTGCTTGACGTGGGTTGCGGCGACGGCGAGCTGCTGCAATTGCTGGCCGATACCAAAGCAGTCGACGCACGCGGAGTTGAATTGTCCCGCGAGCGCGTCAACGCTTGCGTCGCAAGGGGCCTTTCGGTGATCCAAGGCGACGCAGACCAGGACCTTGCCGATTACCCTGACCAAGCTTTCGATTACGCGATCTTGTCGCTGACGATCCAGGCGACTCTGCGACCCCGGGAAGTGTTAGAGAATTTGTTGCGGATCGGCCGGCGCGCGATCATCTCTTTTCCAAACTTCGGGCACTGGCGGATCCGGACCGACCTGCTGTTGTGGGGCCGCATGCCGCGTACGACCAATCTTCCTGAACCTTGGTACGCGAGTCCGGATTCTCATCTGTGCACGATCCGCGACTTCGTAGAACTATGCGAACTCTTGGATACGGTCGTCGAGGAAGCCGTGGCTTTCAATAGCGCCGGTCGACGACTGCCGATCAAGCGCTCATTGAGTCTGCAAAATCTGTTCGGCGAAAAGGCGGTCTTCAAGCTCCGCCATCGCGCGCCGGCGCAGAATTTCTAGGTGAGGACTTGCCAACACCGTGGCGTTAACGCCGATGCCGGGAGGCCGGACGTACAGCGTGACCTGGAGCGGTGATGATCTCCGGCAAGACGAGAGCCTTTTTCGGCTTAGCAATTGGCGCGATCAGTTCCTTAGCGGACTCGACGATGATGACGCCGGCGAAGCCGGGCATTAGGCGTGCACCAACGCGCTCCCAAGCGACGGCGGAACGCAGCAGCATGTCACGGCTGAATGGTGGTACATATAGTGCCTCGGCCCACTCGATTGGCGCAAACATGGCGTCCTTGAGCATACCTTCGAGCTGTACGCGGCTATAGGGGCGGCCGTGACCAAATGGTGTGCGGTCGGTTCTTGCCCAGATACCGCGGCGGTTAGGCACAACCATGAGCAGTCGGCCTTCAGGCGACAGTGTGCGCCATATCTCCCGCAGGACGGGCCGCACGCGTTCGGCAGTCTCGAGCCCATGAACGACGAGCATGCGGTCGACCGAGTTGTCGGGAAGGGGCAGTTGTTCCTCATCGATCAGAACGGACTGTTTCAAGCCCTCGCGCGGCCAAACGAGAGCGCCCTGGCTGGAGGGCATGAAGGCGCCGCAGCGCACCGCACCGTTCCGAAACGCACCCAGATAAGGAATGGCGTACCCAAGGCCGATCACAACACCGCCTGAGGGCTTACGCCAGCGAGACTGCAAGCGCCCCATCACCAGCCGGCGCACGACCGCGCCAAGCGGGCTTGCGTAGAAGTCTCGGAGGTCTGCGACGTCTATGTGCATGGTACAGGCGTTCGCGGGATCTCTTCAGGCCTAGGACGAGTTTTGTATAGGGGTAATCTTCGCGGCGCGCGCCACTATGTGCAAGCGGTTAGGTTGGCGCACGCCCACAGACGCCGCTTGACGCCACACCACGGGCCCAGCTAGCGACTACCTGCCAGAGCTCCAAATAACCCCGGAGGACGCCATGACGCTCAAAATCCACCAATTCCCAGCCCGCAGCGACAACTACGGCGTACTTATCCATGACACCGAGACGGGGATGACGGCGTCGATCGACGCACCGGAGGTGTCGGCGATCAAACAGGCTCTTGATGCGAAGGGCTGGCGGCTGACGCACATCTTGAATACCCACCACCATCAAGACCACACCGAGGGCAATGCTGCCTTGAAGGAAGAAACTGGCTGCGAGATCATCGGTCCACTCGGGGAAGCGGCAAAGATTCCCGCCCTCGACCACCAGGTCGGAGAGGGCGATATGTTCCGCCTCGGCAATTTCGACGTCCAGGTTCTAGAGACCCCCGGCCATACGCTTGGCCACATCTCGTATTTCATACCGGAGGCAAAGGTGGCGTTCGTTGGCGACACGATGTTCGCCATGGGTTGCGGCCGTGTTTTCGAAGGCAGCCACGAGATGATGTGGAATTCGCTTGCCAAGCTGAGAGCACTTCCGGCGGACACAAGCGTCTATGTCGGGCATGAATACACGCAGGCAAATGCCGAGTTCGCGCTGACCATCGAACCAGATAACGCGGCGCTCAAAGCGCGGGCCGCCGAGGTTGATGCACTGCGTGGGCAGGACAAGCCGACATTGCCGACAACGATCGCCAAGGAACTCGCTACCAACCCGTTTGTGCGCGCGTGCGAACCTGAAGTGAAGGCTGCCCTTGGCATGCCGGATGCTGCCGATTGGCAAGTCTTCGGGGAAATCCGGACCCGCAAGGACAACGCATAACTGATGCTGCGGGAGGCGCTAACGCAATGACGAAGAGAAACCTCACGGTCGATGAGATCATCGCGCTGCTGGAACTCGCCCCACATCCCGAGGGCGGATTCTATCGAGAGACCTTTCGCGATTCACAGACGGTGTGCGAAGACGGCCGTGCGGCTTCTACAGCAATCTATTTCCTGCTCAAGGGGGGCGAAGTCTCAAGCTGGCACCGGGTCGATGCGACCGAAGTCTGGCACTGGTATGCGGGGGCGCCGCTAGAGCTCTGTATTGCTGCTGCTTCGGACGCATCCCGACCTATCAGGCTCGGCAACGATCTTGAGGCTGGCGAGCGTCCGCAAGCCGTCGTTCCTGCCGGTCACTGGCAGCAGGCCCGCAGCCTGGGCGATTACACACTGCTTGGCTGCACGGTCGCGCCAGGATTTGAGTTTGAGACCTTTGAACTGGCTGATCCGGACTTCAATCCGGGCGGCGGGTGAGCAAGAGGCATGAACGGAGAAACTTTTCCACCGGTTTCTACCTCCGGCACGAACCACTAACTTATTGAACAAAATTATTATTTCCGAGCACCAACAATCATCCTGGATGCGTTGCCGTCTCTTTCTTGTGGCTACTCGCCGACTCGATCAAGACTTTCGTTCGTCAAGATTTTTGCTCTCGGATGCGATTCTTTGTGCCGGTGGTTTTGCGCAGATTTGGCGTGTCTGCATCTTATCGGCATTTGAGAGCAAGTGGGGCTAATTCCTAAACGGTGCAGCGCGAGCGGGGGTTACACTATGAACCGGGTGTCGGATGGGGCTTTGCTGAGTACGGTGTTTGTCGATTACGACAACATTTACCTGTCGCTCAAACGCAAGAATGAGGAGGCGGCAAAGCGATTCGCCAAAGATTCGGGGTTGTGGCTGACGGAGATCGCGTCGGGGCGGCTCATCACACCCACCAACGGTCCAGCGATCACAATGCCCCGCCGTATCGTCATGAACCGCTGCTACGGCAACCCTGTGCCGCGGCGGAATTCACACGACAACTCCACCGACATGAACTCATTCCCGTTTGTGCGCCACCACTACCTGCGGGCTGGTTTCGAGGTGATTGACTGCCCGCCGCTGACAGCCCAGCTCAAGAACTCCGCTGATATCCGCATGGTGATGGATGTACGCGACTACCTGCTGCACGACACCTACTTTGATGAATTTATCATCCTTTCCGGTGACGCCGACTTTACACCGGTTCTGCATCGCCTGCGCCAGCATGCCCGCCGTACAGTGATCTATTCCAACGATTACACTGCGGCTCCTTACACGGCGATCAGTGACGGTGAGGTGCGTGAGGAAGATTTGATCGCCGCCTTGACCGACAGCCGTGTTCCCGGCGCCCTCACCGATGAACAGCATGCACGAAAGGGCCTCCCCAACCCGGTTGCTCTAGC
Organism: Filomicrobium sp.; assembly: GCA_030607105.1. Lineage (GTDB taxonomy): Bacteria > Pseudomonadota > Alphaproteobacteria > Rhizobiales > Hyphomicrobiaceae > Filomicrobium. Next base: position 1,316 of record JAUWFF010000008.1, on the reverse strand, counting down.
GGAGGCCCGCAAGGCGATCATTGCTGATGTGCTCAGCCATGTACGTGGTGAGAACCAGCCTATGCTGCTTGAAGTGCTTGCTGACCGCGCCGTTCGGACTCTTGGTCACGAGCGCACGGTCGGGACGGCCTGGGGCGGCGCCGGTAGCTTCCGCGACCTCCTCGTTCGCGACCTGCCAGAGGGTGTCGACGTAACGGAGCATGCGCCACACTACGTATTGGACACCAACAGACTGTCGGCGCCGGTGCAGCTCACATCCAAGAAACGCGAGGCTGAGCCATCGCGTGAGCAGGTTGAGCATCTGGCGACGAACTTCGGCGAGGTACGTCCCGAGCCATTGATAGCCTCGGAGCGTGCACCCGAAGGTGCACCCGGACCGGCAACGCCCGCAGGGCCCCCTTACGTCGGCGAACTTGCCCTTAAGGCAAAACCCGCCACGCCAGAGAAGCGAGCGGAATCTGGACTTTCTTCACTGGATGCGACCGCTGCACCAGCGGCCACGCGACAAGCGCAGCCAGCACCCATGGAAGCCTCCGCTCCCACGGGTGCTCAGGAGCCGGCTCCGGCGCCGGCCGCTCCTTCACCAGAGGCCAACACGTCACGGCAGCCCGCTGCCCGTCCGGCCGAGACCGCTCCTCAGTCAGACGCCCGCTTCACGCAAGCAGCGCCTGCACCCATAGCGTCCTCACCGGACCACCAGCCAGCCGCACCACAGCCTGCTCCGCACCGCGATACCGTGCAGCCGCAGGCCACTGGTGCGACCTCACCGCAGGTAGCACCGCAGCCACCACAGGTTGCCGCGCCACAACAACGCGCAACACCGCCGGCTGATCATGCGAGCGCCATCCAAAAGTCGATTGCCCGTATCCATGAAGCCTGTCAGGCACCGCCCATCTCACCGCCGGAGTACCGCGTGCTGTTTGACGTCATAGCTGAAGAGATCAATACGAACGGGCTTACGGGCACGCAGACCCTACTCAACATTTGCGAGCGTGCAAAAGCGCTTGGCGTCGAAGTGCGCAGGGACGACGCGCGATTCATTCTGGAAGTCATTAGCGAAGCTGACCCCTGGTTCGAGCAAGGCGCTTCATCTAACCTCTTTGCAAGCCGCTTCCGCAACTTCGTCGTAGCGCGCTGCAAGGGGCAAGGACTGCAGCTGTCGGCGACGGAACTGGATCTTATTGAGGCCTGGTTCACCGGAGCCGCGCCCCGGGTCGCCGCTCTCAAGGAAGCTGCACCCGAGCAGCAGCGTGCTGTTCAAGCTCCGGCCCCCAAACAAACGCCTCAGGTTCAGCCTCACTCGCAACCATCCCGAC
>JAUWFF010000132.1 GCA_030607105.1 Filomicrobium sp. | reverse complement strand
ATGAAAGCTGGCCGGGCGATCTGTGGAAGACCGGTGGCTCGGCGACTTGGCTCGGTGGCACTTACGATCCGGACACCAAGCTGATCTTCATGGGAACCGGTAACCCGGCACCGTGGAACAGCCATATGCGCCCGGGAGACAACAAATGGTCGTGCTCGCGTCTGGCGATCGATCCGGAAACCGGTGAGATCAAGTGGGGCTTCCAAACAACCCCCAACGATGGCTGGGACTATGATGGCGTCAACGAAGTCGTCTCGTTCGACCTCGACGGTACCAAGGCGGTCGCGACTGCCGACCGTAACGGCTACTTCTATGTGCTGAACCGTGAGAACGGCAAGTTCATCCGCGGCTTCCCATTCGTTGAGAACATCACCTGGGCGAAGGGGCTCGATAAGACCGGACGTCCGATTTACGACCCCGCCAACCGTCCCGGTAATCCTGCCGATGCGAAAGGCGGCAAGAAGGGCAATTCGATCTTCGCCATTCCGAGCTTCCTCGGCGGCAAGAACTGGATGCCAATTTCCTATTCCCCAGATACCAAACTGTTCTACGTGCCTTCCAACGAGTGGGGCATGGATCTGTGGAACGAGCCGGTCACCTACAAAGCCGGTGCGGCGTACCTAGGTGCGGGCTTCACGATTAAGCCGATCTTTGACGATCACATCGGTGCTTTGAAGGCGGTCGATCCGGCAACCGGCAAAATCGTCTGGTCGATGAAGAACAACGCTCCGCTGTGGGGTGGCGTTCTGTCGACTGGAGGCGGTCTCGTCTTTACTGGCACACCGGAAGGATACCTCAAGGCACTCGATGCCAAGACCGGCAAGGTGCTTTGGCAATTCAACACCGGCTCCGGAATCGTCGGTTCGCCGATCACCTGGGAAGAAAATGGTGAGCAATTGATTACGATCGTCTCTGGTTGGGGCGGTGCTGTCCCGCTGTGGGGTGGTGAAGTCGCCAAGACCGTTGCGAACCTCAATCAGGGTGGCATGGTTTGGACCTTCAAGCTGCCGAAGTCCCTTGCTTCGAAGTAGGCGGATCGACGCGTCTTAACGCACTCGATCACTGAGTTCGGGGGTAAGCGGTACAAGCGACTGCTTATCCCCTTTCCTATTTATCGGGCACGAATTTCCAGGCTACGATTGCAGTTTAAGTTGTGAAGGCTAGATTTATGGCAGACATTGCGCTTGCAACCAGTTTCCTGGGAACCAGCAACATGCCAGAGAGCTTTCTCGTCGTTGACGATCATCCCCTGTTCCTTGATGCCATGAAGTTGGCCATCAACACGGCCTTTCCTTCGGCCGAGATCGCCGAAGCCAACACACTGGCGTCCGCTTTCGACACCATTGAAGGGGACGGCGAATTCGATCTCGTGCTGCTTGATCTCAATATGCCGGGGACCCGCGGCTTTGAAGGCCTTCTGGAACTGCGCGCACGGCACCCCAAGCTTCCGGTGGTGATTGTTTCGGCAATCGAGGAACCTGAGACGATCCACCGGGCAATGACGTGCGGGGCCTCGGGCTACATCTCAAAAGCGGTGCGCAAGCCGGAACTGGTTGGTGCGATCCAGGGGGTGATGAACGGTGAAGTCTGCCTGCCGCCGGGTTATGTGCCTCCTGATTCCCCTGCCAATGAGACGGCGGAGATCATTGCCCGATTGAAGTCGCTCACTCCGCAACAGCTGCGCGTGTTGAACATGCTGAAGCAGGGTTTGCTCAACAAGCAGATCGCACACGAATTGAGTGTGGGCGAGACCACCGTGAAGGCGCACGTCTCGGAAATCCTGCGCAAACTTGGTGTCGCCTCGCGAACGCAAGCGGTCATCGAGGTGTCAAAGGTCGTGCTTCCTGATGAGAAGCCTTCTGATGCTGATAGCGCCTGACGGACGGGCCACGGCTAAGCGCACAAACCTGATGGGCGGCCAGCCCAGCCGAAAAACTTAGTTCAATAGATGCTGCATCAACGCGCGCAGCTCGGCTGGCCGGATGGGCTTGCAGAGCAGTTCGCAGCCTGCTGCCTTGACGGCCGCTGCCGACTGCGTCCCATGGTCAGCGGTAATGACGATCGCTGGAATCTGCGTGTTCCAAGCTGAACGCAGGCGCGCCACACCGGTCAGGCCGCACTCATCGTCTTCGAGATGAAAATCGGCGAGAATGATCGCGGGTGGTTGTTCGGCGGTGGCGACGTAATCGTCAATCTGCCGAAGATCAGTGGCTGAAAAGGTCCGGCAGTTCCATTGATCGAGCAACGTCGTGGTTGCCGCGATAATGTTGAGATCGTTCTCGATCACCATGACATGCACATCAGCAAAGCCATATTGAGCCTTGCGGATAACGGCCTGCTTTGCCTTGTCGATGCTGCCTGAAGTTTCACCCGCGAACGGTACATGCACGATGAATGTCGAACCGTTGCCTGATTTTGATTCCAGTGTGACCAAGTGATTGAGTGCGTGTGCCATGCGCTTGACTATGAACAGCCCAAGACCGAAACCGCCGTTCCGGGCGGGACGCTCATTGGAACCGCTCTGGAACTCCTCGAAGATTCTGTCGCGGTCGTGTTATTGTATGCCGGGCCCGGTGTCCGTGACTTTAATCCGCACTTCCTCACCGTGCCGCTCCGCGTGCAGGCTGACTTGACCGGCATTGGTAAAGCGGGCGGCGTTCGACAACAGGTTTTGGAGGATCCGACGTAACATCGGCGGATCGGATACGACGTCGAAACCATTCGGATTTACCGTGAGCGTTAGTCCCTTTTCGGCGACGATCGGGGTGAAATCAACGTCAAGCGATTCGAACAGATCGCTCAGTGACATAGGCCGCGGAGAAGGTTGCGTGACGCCAGTTTCGATCTTGGTGATGTCGAGCATCGTGCGTAACAAATCTTCGACCGACGACAGGGCATGGTCGATCTGGTCGGTCAGTTTTCTGTTCTCTGAAATCTCGTTGCTTTCGCCCAGTGCGGAGACGGTTAGCCGGGCGGCGTGCAAAGGCTGAAGAAGGTCGTGGCCGACGGCGGTGAAGAAGCGTGTCTTTGCTTCATTGGCGCGTTCTGCCTCGTCACGGGCGGCGACAAGGGCTTCATTTGAGGTTTCGAGCCGCTCTAGGGCTTCCTGGAGTTCATCAGTTCGCTGACGAACCTGGTTCTCCAGTCCTATTGCCGCTGTGAAAAGAGAATATGCGTTGCCCTGCTGCTCAACGGATCGTTCGACGCGCTCGATCAGCGCGGCGTTGATCTTGTTCAGCTTCTCCAGCTTTCGACTGAGGTCTTGTGAGGACGATTGCGGCATGCTGTTGGCGTTTTCCAGGCTCGGCTTCAGAAGGGCCTAAGGTAGCGGACGAACTCGTTGCGATAAGGGGTCACGGCGCGCCGAAGGCTATTCCGGTGAGGGTCTGATTTAGATGCATGGCGTTGTACTGCTCCCCGTAGGTGTGGAAGCCGACCACCTTGTGGCGCTTGTAGATCTTTTCGATCCGGTTGCCCATCTGGCGGTTTTCCGCGTCGAGGCGCCGTAAAATGCAGTCGAAACCGACGATCATTTGCGTGCCATGCAGAAGTTCGTCCACCTCGGCAAGCTTTGCTTCGGTTGCCTCTGTCAGGTCGGTCGGACGGGCGATGGTTAGCACGAGACCAACGTCGATCGCGCAGAAGAATGACAGGCTGCCGTCCGGGTTCATGTTGCGAATGGAGCGGCAGTAGTAATCGTTACCAACCTTCACGACGAGGGGGTGCGATGCGAAGCTGAACGGCCCAAGGTCATTGGGGATGAGGCCGATGGCGTTCGCGTATTCAAGGGCGGCGGGTTCGGCGTTGAATTCATGGACGATGCGGCGTTCAGCGTCGCATGCGGTAATAACGAGCTTGATCGGCGTGGGATCAAAGTTCTGTGTCTTGAAGGCGTGGAACGGCACATCCGTTTCGACCAACATGAGAATGGCGGCATCTCTGACAGCGCCGCAGTTATGGATCAGGGCTGCATCCTTGAAGCGTAAATCATCGCCGGCAGAACCGCCGATCAACTGGATGTCGCCGAGTGCCCAGTTCACCGCCGCAACCAGCGTTTCTTCATGATTGGCAAGGCCGTCGGTGAGTAGCAGGCCGAATTTGTCGTGCACGCCGCCAAGACTAGAGATTTGCGCCTTCAACCGGCGCGCCACGTGAGACGCGTCTTCAACGCCGGAACTGCTTGCGTTCTCAACGACCGCGCTGACAAATCTGAACCGTGCGTCTTCGAAGGCGATCACCTGAATACCGCCGCTGCGGATCCCGGCCGGGGTGATTTCGCCCGATGTCGTGCATCCGCTGAAAGGCGTGTTCGGGAACGCCTTGTTCAGGCCGTTGACGACCTCCGTGGGCTCATACTTGGGTGAGAAGAAAACGATCAGATGGGCAAAATTCGAGGCGGGAAGATTCGAGCGCAGCTCGACGATCGCATCGGCGACCGTGTCAGCCACGCTAAAAGCAACGTGGATGCCGCATGTGCACGGGGGCCAGGTTTCCCAGCGCAACGTTTATCCTCCCTTGCGTCCGCCTTCTCGTGCGTCATCCAAGACTTCATGCCTTGATTCAAGGCTCTCTCCAGAAGGCTGCCCGATCGCTGCCTCGTGGAAGAAGCCGTGCCTAGCGCAGGGCGGAATCTCAAAAAAACGCTGACACAAAGTTCCGCCCAGCGCAATATTCATCACGAATGGCCTTAGCGTAACTTAACCACCGGCGGTGCGGCTGGGTGTGAACCGCGGCCGTTCGCTTCGGCCGCCCAACTGATTTCGACAACAAATTTGCTGCGCATGGCGCGGGCGAAATCCCCATATCCGTTCGCGGTAATGGTAAACGCGCCGAAACCGCCGATAACGTTGCGATCATACCAGGTTTCGAGGGTCATGCGTTCGCGCTGATCGGGCGGTGTCAGCTGGACCAGGCCGGCGCCTGGCGCGCGGTAGGCGCCCTCGCCAACGAAGCGTGTACCTTCGACGATAATCGGCAGGCCGTTGATGATTGCACCGGCGTTAACTGCGCCATCCTTGGCCCTTTTTAGTTCGGCTTCGGCTTCGCAGTTGTCGATGCCGTCGCCGGACACGTCGACGACGGTTTTCAGGGGATTGAAAGGGATGGTCTTGATTACGGTCTCACTTAGATTCCGCAGCATACGCGCCATGCAGGTGTATTCACCACCACGGCGAGGTAATTGCCGAATCTTGGCGGCTGCGTTCACGGCGTCCTGTTTGGAGCGGATCGGTGTCCAAGGAAGCACGAAATGCG
>JAUWFF010000124.1 GCA_030607105.1 Filomicrobium sp. | reverse complement strand
GAGTTGGTTACGCCAAGAAATGGTTGTTTGCCGGCATCGCCGTCCGCCATGTCAGGTGCAGCGCCCATAGAATTCCCCCTTTTTGTTGCGTCTACTCCGATTCGAGCATAAAACGCGAGGCAGGGTATAACCTGAGAAGCGTCGCCTTCCGGCGGTTGTTTTCTGGTGGGCTCAAAGCTTCTCGATGCGGATGACCTGCGGGCGCTCAGCGACCATCTCATCTCGGTCTATGCTTGCGACAGACCTGCGGATGGCGTCCTCGGTGGTCTCGTGGGTAATCATGATCACTGTCGCTGGGGCACCTGTCGTGGTCGGCTTGCCGCTCCCCGGCAGCGCTTTTAGCTCGCGCCGCTGAACAACGCTTTCCAGCGAAACGCCCTCGTCACCCATGCATTTCGCGATTCCCGCCATCGCGCCCGGTTCATCGCGCAAGGCCAGGCGCAGATAGTAAGCACCGCAATGCTCATCGATCTTGGCCCGGCGGTGAGTCTTCAGGTTCTCAGTCGGAGTGATAAACGGCGGAAGAACGATGCCGCGGGCCACGTCGATGATGTCACTGGCAACCGCCGCGGCCGTGGGTCCGCCTCCGGCGCCCGGCCCAACGAGAAGTAGCGACCCGGTATAATCGCCTTCCAGAGCCACGCAATTGGTCACACCAGATACCTCTGCAATTGCTGAATGCTTGGGCACCATGGCGGGATTGACGCGGGCCTCGATGCCGCTCGGGGTCTCGATGGCAACGCCCAAGAGCTTGATGCGATATCCTAGATCGCTGGCGGCTTCGATATCCGCCTGGGTGATGGTCTCGATCCCCTCGACGTAGATCTCATCCGCGGCAACCTCGGTGCCGAAGGCCAGACTGGTCATCAAGGCGAGCTTGTGACCAGCGTCATAGCCGCCAATGTCGAAAGTCGGATCGGCTTCCGCGTAGCCTTTTTCCTGTGCCTCCTTGAGGACGTCCGCAAAAGAGCGCCCAGCCTCTTCCATGACGGTCAGGATATAGTTGCAGGTGCCGTTCAGAATGCCGTAGACGCGGGCAACGTTATTGGGAAGGAAGGCCTCTCGCATGGTCTTGATAGCAGGTATTCCGCCGGCGACCGCAGCCTCAAAGTTCAGCGCCACGCCGTATTCCTCGGCAAGCCGGGCCAAGGTAACACCGTGCTTGGCGAGCAGCGCCTTGTTGGCGGTGACAACATGTTTGCCGGCGCCAAGCGCCGTCTCGACCGCGGCTTTGGCGGGGCCGTCCTCGCCGCCGATTAGCTCGACGAAAACGTCGATGCTGTCGTCACCGGCGAGCGCGACCGGATCATCGAACCAGCGCATCTGTTCGAGGCAGAGGCCCCGATCCTTGCCGCGCGTGCGGGCGGAAACGGCATCGACCTTCAGCGGCCGAGGCAGCGCGGCAGCCAAGCGCTCACCATGGGTTTCGATGAGTTGAAGAAGGCTGGAACCGACGGTGCCGAGCCCGGCAACGCCGAGTTTGAGTGGTTTGGTCATCTTCGGGATCAATTCGCCTGATCGAGAGTTGGGGCCTTTTCGTGCCTAGCCGCGCGCCTTCTGCGTCAGCGGGATCACGTTATGAAGCGTGTTGTCGGCGTCGGCGAAAAACTTCCTAAGATTGCGCCCGGCCTGGCGGATGCGCTGCTCGTTTTCGACAAGGGCGATGCGAACGTAACCTTCGCCATACTCGCCAAAGCCAAGACCAGGCGATACTGCAACGTCCGCCTTCTCAATGAGCAGTTTGGCAAACTCCACCGAGCCAAGACGGTGGAAGGGTTCGGGTACCGGTGCCCAGCAGAACATCGTCGCAGGCGGGGGCGGCACGTCCCAGCCGGCCCGCGCAAAGCTCTCAACCAGGCAATCCCGCCGTGACCGATAGATGTTGCGACTCTGGCTGACACATTCCTGGGGACCATTCAACGCGGCGGCAGCGGCGACCTGTATGGGCGTAAAGGCCCCGTAGTCGAGATACGACTTCACCCGTGCCAGAGCACTGATCAGACGTTCATTGCCGACAGCAAAACCCATCCGCCAGCCGGGCATGTTGTAGGTCTTAGAGAGAGAGGTGAATTCCACGGCTACATCAACTGCGCCGGGGACCTGCAGTATCGAAGGGGGTGGATTGTCCTCGAAGTAGATTTCGGCATAGGCGACGTCGGAGAGAATGATCAAGTCTAGCTTCTTGGCGAGCGCGACCATATCCTTGTAGAGGTCTAGACTTGCGACCATTGCCGTCGGGTTCGAGGGATAATTCAGAACAACAGCGCGTGGCTTCGGCACGGAATGGCTCCATGCTCGCTCTAGCGCGCGCAAAACATCCTCGCCGTTACCGGACGGCAGGTGCCGGATCGCGGCGCCGGAAATTATGAAGCCAAACTCGTGGATCGGATAAGTTGGGTTTGGGACGAGGATGACGTCGCCTGGTGCGGTAATGGCTTGCGCCATGTTGGCGAAGCCTTCCTTCGAGCCAAGCGTCGCGATGATCTGCGTTTCCGGGTCCAGCTTTACGCCGAAGCGGCGTTCGTAATAGGCTGCCTGTGCCCGGCGCAGACCTGGGATTCCCTTTGAAGCGGAATAGCGGTGCGTGCGGGGTTTGGCGACCGTCTCGACGAGCTTGTCGACGATATGCTGCGGGGTCGGCAGATCGGGGTTGCCCATGCCGAGGTCGATGATGTCTGCCCCTCGTGCCCGCGCGTTGGCTTTCAGCCGGTTCACTTCAGCGAATACGTACGGGGGCAGGCGCTTTATACTGTGAAATTCCTCGATCACGGGGTCGTTCTCTCGCTGGGATTGCCTGAGCACGGGGCAAGCACCGCGTCGCCGGGCTCGTTCAGGTCCGTTTCAGGACGCTTTCTTCAAACCGGGAGTTTGGTCCGGCTCAGTTCTGTGCAGATGATCTATCTATTAGATAAGCTCTTCGCCTGCCCTCCGTCCAGCATCGCGGGCATTGTGATGGAGCTTTCAAGCGGTTATTCACGCCCGAACGGTGCTTTCAGCGTGTGGTGCTAGCCGGCAATTTGAGCTTTTGACTGAGCGATGGCTTCTTTTCGATTGCTCTAGCGCGTTGCTGCTGGTTTCTTGCAAGACGATCCATGCTTTTGATGGCTTCAGCTTTCTGTTGTTTGTCGAGCAAGGCAGCGGTACGCTGACGATCCAGCTCTGGTAGCCGAATGTCGGGACTAGACATGCCGCATGAGGCAACCGGCATTGCAATGCACGTTAAAACCAACAGCTTTGCAACAAACCGAAATGGACGTCTGATCTTCACGGCTCAGCCCTAGATTGCGGTTGCCAAACAATCCCCAGGTCTTCCACTGGTACTCCGCACTATTGTTGCGTTGCCGTGGGATGCTTCGAAGCAGTAGATTATTCGCGGGCCAACTTCAAGATCTCGCACCATGGCGCCGGGTTACGATGAGGGACGTCAATCAGACTGCGCAAATTCTAAGGCGAACAGAGATTATGACGGAAGACAACAAGACGAACGACGCCGATCTGGCGCAATACCAGATCAGCAACCCAGACCTGTTCGCTCAAAACATACTGCGGTTCTTTGAGGGCGCCGGGCAAGTGATGTCCGAATTTCTTGATCGTGCTGACAATAAGACCACGCCCTATTCTACCGCCAGCGAGATTCAGGACGCCTCTAAGACGCTAAACGATCTGTTGGCACACTGGATGATGCGCGATCCGGCCAAACTGGCCGACGCCCAGGCCAACTTGTTGCGCTCCTATGCTGAGATCTGGAACGGCACGGTCATGAAGATGATGGGTGAAAACACCCCGCCCGTCGTGGAGCCGGAGGCCGGAGACAACCGCTTCAAGGATCCTGAGTGGTCAACCAACCCTTACTTTGACTTCTGGAAGCAGAGCTATCTTGTCACCAGCCGCTGGGCAGAAGACATGCTGGAATCGACAGATGGCCTCAGCGAACGCGACCGGCAGAGGGCTGAATACCACTTCCGTCAGCTGACGAGCGCACTGTCCCCGTCCAACTTCCCAATGACGAACCCGGAAGTGGTGCGTGAGACGTTGGCAACGGACGCTGAAAACCTCGTCAAGGGCGTGATCAACCTGTCCGAAGACATGCGCAAATCGGGCGATCTGTTGAAGATCAGCCAGACGGACCTCGAGGCTTTTGAAGTTGGCCGCAACCTAGCTACGACACCGGGCAAGGTGGTCTTCCAGAATGAGATCATGCAGCTCATTCAATATTCGCCGTCCACCGGCACGGTGCATCAGACGCCACTTCTGATCGTGCCGCCGTGGATCAACAAGTTCTACGTCCTTGATCTCACCCCGGCGAAGAGCTTTATCAAATATGTTGTCGATCAGGGCTTTACCGTCTTCATTATCTCCTGGGTCAACCCCGACGGTGCGCTCGCCGCCATGAACTTTGAAGACTACATGCTCAAGGGTGTGTTGGAGGCTGCCGCGGCGGTACAAAAGGAAACCGGCGAGGAACGTATCAACGGGCTCGGCTACTGCGTTGGCGGCACGCTGCTCGCGACAACGCTGGCGTACGCCTCCAAGCGCCGTGAGAACATGTTCCGGTCGGTGACATTCCTGACGACGCAAGTGGACTTCACCAAGGCTGGTGACCTGCTGTTGTTCATCGACGATGCGCAGCTGAAGAACCTTGAAGAGATGATGACCGAGCGCGGTTATCTGGACGGGTCGCGCATGGCGAACGTCTTCAACATGATGCGGCCGAAGGACCTCGTGTGGCCGTACATCGTGAACAATTACCTGCTCGGCAAAAAACCATTTCCGTTCGACCTACTCTACTGGAACCAGGATTCCACCCGTATGCCGGCGGCCAATCACCGCTACTACCTGCGCGAGTTCTATCACGAGAACAAGCTGGCCAAAGGTGAGCTGAAAATCGGCGGTGAAAATGTGTGTCTCAGCGATATCAAGATTCCGGTTTTCGATCTCGCCACGAAGGAAGACCATATCGCACCTGCGAAATCGGTATTCATTGGCGCGCAACTCTTCGGCGGGCCGGTTGAGCTGGTGCTTGCCGGCTCCGGGCACATCGCCGGCGTCGTCAATCCGCCGTCGAAGGTGAAGTATCAATTCTGGACAGCATCAAAGGCCGCGGCGGAGACGCTGGAGGACTGGATCGGCATGGCGCGGGAAACGCCGGGTTCCTGGTGGCCTTACTGGATTGACTGGCTCTCGAATCAGTCCGGTGACAAAATTCCGCCGCGGGAACCCGGACAGGTTTTAGGAACCATAGAGGACGCCCCAGGTTCTTACGTCAAGGTGAGTTCATAGGGCTGCCCGCCAGTCGCGCAGCGTGATTGCATCGGTCGGCGCTGAGCTTGGAATCGGAAGTCGTGCTGTGGCGGCACAAATCGAGACCGGCCTCGGCTATCC
>JAUWFF010000063.1 GCA_030607105.1 Filomicrobium sp. | reverse complement strand
GAATGCTTCGGTTTCCTTGAGGCCCTCGAAGCGCAACACTTCGCCGGCGAACACAAACGCCTGCCCCGGCGTTAACTGTTCGATGAAATACTCTTCGAGTTCGCCGAGAACACGCCCTCCCGCCAGCGGCCGCGATGTGGCGGCCCTTCCACTGCGAGACGCACGCCCTCGGCGTCCGACCAGCCGAACTTTTATCATCGGACTTTCGACTATGGTCCCCGCATTCATCCGGTAGGCCTGTGCCACACGCCCGTTGGACACGCGCAGCCGGCCGTCCGGCTCCGGCCTCAGTTTCGCGAATTTCTCATAGGCCTTAAGCGCGTACCCGCCGGTTGCGACAAACGCTACCACCCGGTCGAATGTCGTGCGCCCAAGTGTGCAATAAGGCGCCGCCGTTCGCACCTCGTGAAAGAGGTCGTCGGGATCAAACGGGGCCTGACACGCCATGCCGAGAATGTGCTGCGCTAACACATCGAGCGCGCCACTTCGCGATAAGACGACATCCTGCACGCCGGCGCGGGCCGCGTCGTGCGCCGCTCGGCACTCGAGAACCTCGAAGCGATTTGCGGGAACAAGCAGGGCGCGGCTTGGTTCTTCCAGTCGATGGTTCGAGCGGCCGATGCGCTGTAGCAGGCGGCTTGAACCCTTAGGAGCACCGACGTGCACAACGAGGTCAACATCGCCCCAGTCGATGCCAAGATCCAGCGTTGATGTTGCCACGACGCCATCAAGTTGGCCTTCGGCCATCGCCGCTTCCACCTTGCGCCGTTGCCCAGCATCCAGAGAGCCGTGGTGCAGCGCAATCCGCAAGGCGTCATCGTTGAGTTGCCAAAGCTCTTGAAAAACCAGCTCCGCCTGCATCCTTGTGTTGACGAAGATCAGCGTCAGATTGTGCCGTTTGATCGCCTCGTAGACGGCCGGCATGGCATAGCGCGCGGAATGGCCCGACCACGGAGCCGGCTGGTCATCTTCGAGAATTGTAATTTCCGGTTCGGCTCCGCCCTGGGCGACGACGACATCGGCCAGCGCCAGGCATTCCTCAGGAGCATTCTGCGCGAGCAGGTAGGCACGCAACTCGCTTGGCCAGGCGACCGTCGCCGACAGCCCGATCGTCATCATCTCGGGCGCGTGTTTTCGCAGTCTTGCCAGATCAAGGCACAACAAGTCGCCACGCTTTGACCCCGAAATCGCGTGCAACTCATCGAGGATCACCGTGCGGACGTCGGCGAACAGGAATGGCGCATTCGGGTGCGCCAGCAGAAGTGCGATTTGCTCGGGCGTCGTCAGCAGGATTTCGGGTGGCTTGACACGTTGCCGCGTGCGACGGCTCACCGGCGTATCTCCGGTCCGTGTCTCGGCTTTGATCTTCAAGCCCATCTCTTGGATCGGCGCCTGCAGGTTGCGCGCCACATCGACGCTCAAGGCCTTTAAAGGTGAGATATAAAGCGTGTGCAACCCAGCGCCCGTGACCGCGGCCTTGTCGCGCTCGCACAGCTCCACCAGGCTCGGAAGAAACCCCGCGAGTGTTTTCCCGGCCCCCGTCGGCGCGATGAGCAATGTGGACGTGCGTGTCTTCGCGCGTTCCAGCAGCGCGATCTGGTGTGCCCGTGGCCGCCACCCCCGGGACTTGAACCAGCCGGCGAACCGCGCGGGCAAAAGCACCAGCGACGGGCCCCCCGCAACGGAACGCTTGGCCTTGGACGGCTGGCGCGTCCTAGCGGTCTGGCTAGCGGCCTTTGGAGCCGCTTTGTCTTTCGGCATGCGTGACGTCATGACCTAATCTGAGTGACCATCGCGGTTCGTCCAAGGCTCGCCATGTTCCAACCTTCATGCTAAAGCCCGACAACGCTCAGCACCACATGGGCGGCTGGAAGGCTAGAGTGCACAACGCAACGACAAAGGTCTGGACGAAAGCTCAAACCATGGATCGCAATACGTTGCTGGGTGGCAACCCGCTCGGCGTCCTCATCCGCCTTGTGCTGATATCGCTCGTCGTCGGCATTATCCTCTCGGCGATCGGCATCACGCCGCAGAATCTGTTCTACCATCTCGATGTTCTGGCAAGGCGGCTATACGACCTCGGCTTTGGTGTCTTTGAGAATGTTCTCGGCTATATTGTACTTGGCGCACTAGTCGTTGTTCCGATCTGGCTCGTTGCCCGCTTCTTTGGTGTGCTGAGCGCCGGCAGCTCGAAACGTGATCGCGATAAGTAAGCGAACTGATTCGAATCCCCGCGAGCGATCAAGACGAACATGTCGTTCAGTCGAGCGGCTGCCGCGCCCAGTATTCAGCCTTGCGTCCGCTCAGCTCAGCGATTGACGGAGCTCCAGCCTCCTGGCAGGTCATGCGCAAGTGCTGCTTGATGCACGGGATGAGCCCCCAACCTTCGTAAATCAACCCTGTATAGAGCTGGACCAGCCGTGCGCCAGCCTCGATCTTCGCCAGCGCTGTCTCGCCGCTGTCGATGCCACCGATTCCGATCAGCGGCACCTGTCCCTTTGTCTCCTGGAAGATCCGCGCAAGCATTCCTGTCGATCGCTTGAACAAAGGCCGGCCCGAAAGCCCGCCGGCTTGCCGTTCCGTTGGCGCGCTGACACCTGGGCGTGTAATTGTAGTGTTCGAAACGGCGATGCCGTCCACCTTGTGAGCCATAACCCGATCGCAAATGGCCGGTATGTCGTCCTCGGCGATGTCGGGTGCGATCTTGACGATGATCGGCCGTTCCGGTTTCCCTTGCGCGGCGAGCCGTGACCTTGCCTGCATCAGCCGGCCGAACAGTTCGTCCAAGGCCTTAGGTGCCTGCAGGTCGCGCAGTCCTGGCGTGTTCGGTGACGAGATGTTGACCGCGAAGTAGCTTGCCACGTCGCTGAATGTCTCCAGCCCCGCGACGTAATCTCCGACACGATCGTCAGTCTCCCTATTGGCTCCGATGTTGACGCCGACGATCCCGCCGGCCCTGCCACGCGCTTGCAGTCGGCGTAGGGCGGCTTTGTGTCCCCCATTATTGAAGCCCAGCCGGTTAATGACCGCTCGCTCCTTGATGAGGCGGAATACACGCGGCGTGGGGTTGCCCGCCTGCGGCCGCGGCGTCACCGTGCCAATCTCGGAAAAACCGCACCCGAGCGCCAGCAGCGCATCGGGCACCCGGGCATCCTTGTCGAAACCGGCGGCCACACCGACAGGGTTTACGAAATCCAGCCCGAAGATGTTTTGGTGGAGGACGCCGTCGCCTCGCTCATCGGTAGCGTGAAGACCCAGTTCAAGGGCCCGCAACGCCATTTCATGTGCATCCTCTGGAGGCAGCGCCATCAGCATGGGCTGCGCCAGTTTGAACAGACTGTTGAGCATTAGGCGAGTCCCTCGGGGATAATCGGCACCCCGTTCTCATCCAATATGAGCGGGCGTACGCTAAGCGCTTTGTTCGCTGGAAGTTCTGCGTAAAGATGTGGAAAGAGCTCGCCGCCGCGCGAGGGCTCCCAGGCCAGCTCCGTGCCAAGGTCCTCCGATCGGAACTCAACGAGCAGCAGGTCCCGTTGTCCCCGGAAGAACTTTGCCGCGGTGCCTGCCAGCTGCGGCCCGGTCGACAGATGGATGAAACCATCGCGTAGATCATCAGCCGAGCCCTTATAGTTGCCGGCGGCAATCGCCGCCCTCCATTCGGACGCGTCGATGATTTTGTAGGCGAAGGTTGCTGCGATCGGGCGGTTTGAAGTCACGGGATGCCTATGCATGTTAATGAGAACTGCCGCGTTCGGCGGCTCTATATTGCACCATTCAGTCGGAGAATGCCTCGTTTCTTCATGCTCAAACCGAAAAGGTTTTCGTGAGCAGGCGCATAAAATAAGAGTTTGGGCCGGACTATGTTAGAGTTGGTTCTTTCAATGTTGAAACGGTCACACTTGCACCGGGTGAGTTCAATGAATTTGCGAGCGACAATCGAGATCTCTGGGAAAACGACGCATATGATGAAACGATGTCGATGTGCAGTCCGGGCGATCGACGACATCAACGGACTCGCCAGTTGATCGAAATATAAGACAGTCAGCGCGTCAGCTGCGTTCCAATCTGGGAGCCATACCCAGGACGCTTGCGAATGTTTCAATCACTACCCACTGCCTCCATATCCAGCGGACAGCTTTTCGCGGATCCCCACCAATTCTCAGTGCCAATCTATCAGCGGCCCTCGCGGAGGAAAGTCTACCTGGCCTGCCGAACTTTATGAGCCGAGCCGCGAGGAACTTCGGACAATTGCCTACAACCTCAGGGGCCTGCACTCGCGCAACGTTCAGGCCTGTAGGGCTCTGCTCTTTCGCCTCAATGACGAGTTTCAATCCGGCGCGATGCACGCTGATCCTGTCGATTACACAGTCGAGCACGTTCTTCGCTAGCGCCCCAAATCAAAGGGCCTTTGGCGTAAATGGTGCCCCGATAGCGAACCGCGCATTGCGTTGACCTCCAGCCTTGGCAATCTGGTCCTGGTCAGCCATGGCCATAACGACTGCGCCCGCAACGATGAATATGCGCGCAAGAACGAGATTTATGACTCGACCCGATTTTAAAATGAGCTGCTTGTAGTAACCGCGGACCTTCTCGCTAATGACGAATGGCGGGTTGGAGTAATCCGCCGAAGGGAGGCGAAGTTGGTGTTACTGCGCGACCACACATGGCGGCTAAACATCCAGACTTTGAGGCTTGATGAGCCCGCTAACCAACTTCCTCCAACTACCGGAACAGGGGCCCCGCTGCCCAGTATCTCCACACGATAGGTTGCGCACGGCAAAACAGTAGGCATCGCGGCTTCTTGACAGCGCCGCACCGCTCATACCTTTTATGCAGACAACAAGCTGCCTGTGTCTTCCATTCTGTCATGACCAATCAACTGCGTTCAGACGATGTTTGCGTTGGCGATCTGCTGAGCGGCCTTCACCTCTACGAGATACCCGCATTTCAGCGAGACTACTCCTGGAGTGAACAGCACGGCCAGCGCCTGCTCGATGACGTCGTTGCCGCTTGCGACATCGCCCGGCAGAGTTCAGAGCCGCTGCCGTTCTTTCTCGGCACGATGCTGTTCGTTGATTCCGACGAGCCAGATTCCAGCGTGCGCAGCGCTCTTGTCGTCGACGGTCAACAGCGGCTCATTACGCTAACTATTTTGATTAGCGTGTTGCGTGATCAGGTGGCCGCACAGCACAAGCATCAGTTACATGCCCACATTGCAATTCTGACCCAGGCCGAGCCCTTCGAGTTCGACGTTTTTCACGTCCGGCCTCGGGCTGCCGATGCGCGATTTCTTGAGCGCGCCATCCAGCGGCGAGGGGCAACGCGTTTGCCGCGCGGCAAGGCTGACCTGAAGCCTGCCAACGAGGCCCAGCGACGCATGGAGTCGATCCGAGCATTCTTCTCCAAACGCATCAAAAGCTACAGCGTACCGCGCCGGCTGCAGATAGCGACATTTCTATTGGAACGGTGTCGTGCGCTCGTTCTATGGGCGCCGGATATTGACTATGCCTATCGCCTGTTTCTTTCGATTAACAAGCCTGGTCAACCCCTGAGTGATGAGGACATTGTGCTTGCCGAAGTGGTGGGCCCGCTCGGCGTGACCCAGCGCCGGCGCTATGAAACGGTAATCGCGCAGATGTCCCGATACCGCGAGCCTCAGAAGAAAGGGCGCCGCCAGGATAAAACGTTTTTCACGCACCTGGCCTTGGCACAAAAATGGGCTCGCAGCGATCGTATGATCAGCCTGCTTCGCCGGGTTGTGGCACGCGAGGGGGGCCCCACTCGCTTCGCCAGCACAGTGTTTGAGCCGATGGCGGAAGCTTACCTCGTTACGCGGGGCGACTGGCCTCGTGAGGCCCATTCCCAGGAGGTCTGGCATTCCTTGGACTGCCTGAGAGTCCTAGAGCGCTTCTGCGATAGTGAATGGGTCGCACCGGCGATGCTGGCGCTGGCCCGCTTGAAGGATGATGAACCTCGTTTGACCGCGTTTTTTCGCGCCCTCGATCGCTTTGCCCACATGCTGGTTCTGACGCGCGAAGCAGCTGACGATCGGCGCGCCGCCTATCGCCAGGTGATCGATCATATTTGGAGAAGCGAGACCTTTCCCGAGCTCGGCTTACTTTTCCTTTTAGACGAGCAACGACAGGCCGCCGCGGTTCGCAAGGCTGCATTGAAGTTGAAGGATGCGGCCAACGGCGCCGACAAGGTCATTCTGCTGCGCCTCGATGCCTATCTCTCCCGTCGGCCGATTTCGGACTACCTGCATCTCACCGAGTCGACATTCATCGACCAGAATTTGCTGACCCTCGAGCACGTTTTGCCCAACGGCGAGACGCTGGCGAAATCGAGCGGCTGGCGGCCGGAGTTCGGACAAATCCGTTATCGCCGGGCCATGGCCAACTGCATTGGCAACTTGGTTCTGCTCGAGGACGGCCGCAACAACGCGGCCGGTCAGGCCGATTTCAGCGAAAAGAAGGACAGTTACTTTGCCGGTGGCGCACGACATGAACTCCTTCTCACCGAGCAAATCCGAAACTTGGATCAATGGACCAGGCAGACCCTCGAAGGTCGCTACCGTTATTTGATGGCGGCCTTCCTCGAAACTTGGAACTTTACAGCTCCAATTCCCAACTTGCCGCCAGAGCCGGTGACGGAGAGCGCTCCTGGCCAGGGCCCGGCCAACGGGCAAAAGTCTGAACACACGCTCAACACTCCGTCGCAGACCGACAATGGCCCCTAGGACGTCAAACTAACAGCCGGCCGTCT
>JAUWFF010000390.1 GCA_030607105.1 Filomicrobium sp. | reverse complement strand
CTGCGTGTACAGCGGAATTGCGCTTCGCCTCAGGTTCGCCACGGTTAACGTCCTTGCCGATATCGGTTACGCATATTAGGGTCATACATATAACTGGATGTCTAGTCTTATGCTTTGACATCTCACTGCGGCGGTGCAACGTCCGCGGGATCCCAAGGGATAGGAAAACATGCACGAGAGCGTGGTCATCAGGCGCCTCGACGCGTTCGTCTACCGCTGTCCCACTGTTCGTCCGGTGGCGACGTCCTTCGGCATTATGCGCGACCGGCCGGCCGTTTTTGTGCGCATCGAGGATACCGATGGCGGCTTCGGCTGGGGAGAGATTTTCGCCAATTGGCCCGCCGCGGGAGCCGAACACCGAGCCAATCTGCTGATGAAGGACGTTGCGCAACTTGTTCTTGGGACAAGTGTTCAAGCTCCCAGCGACCTTTTCCATAAACTCGAATCCGAAACCCGCATCCGAGCCATCCAATGCGGTGAATTGGGTCCATTTCGCCAGGTGATCGCCGGGCTGGACATAGCTGTCTGGGACTTGTTTGCCCGCCACTCCGGGTTGCCTTTGAGGAGGTTCATAAACAACGCCGCCGTTGACAGCGTTCCGGCTTATGCCAGTGGTATCCGGGTTGGCGACGCCGAAGAGCTGGTCGGCAGAGCAAGAGATAAGGGCTTCCTGGCCTATAAGGTGAAGGTTGGCTTCAATCTAGCGGAGGATGCGTCCGCCACCTGCGCCCTCGTCGAGACGCTGCAACCGGCCGAACGAGTTTTTGCAGATGCGAACCAGGCCTGGGACCTCAATTCCGCCGAGGCCTTCATTGGCCGGTTGAGCGGGTGCGATGTCGGCTGGCTCGAGGAGCCTTTGCCAGTCGATGCTCCTGAAGCCGAATGGAAGAAGTTGGCGGCAGTGAGTGGAATTCCCCTCGCCGGTGGAGAAAACATCGCCGGCTACAGCGACTTTGATGCCGCGATCAAAACCGGTGCGTTGTCTGTCTATCAGCCCGACGTCGCCAAGTGGGGAGGCATCACCGGTTGCCACGATGTCGCCCGGAAGGTCATCGCCGCGGGGCACACCTACTGCCCACACTTCCTTGGAGGCGGCATCGGCTTGCAGGCGTCCGCGCAGTTGCTTGCAGCCGTCGGCGGACCCGGTCTGCTTGAGGTCGACGTCAATCCGAATCCACTGCGTGACACGCTCGCCGATACAGACAAGTCGTTGCGCTGCGGATGGTGGCACATCAGCGATGCACCGGGTCTAGGCATCGAGCAACTCCCAGCGGGCATTGCCAAGTTCGAAACGCTAAAGGTCTCACAGAGCCTCTGATTGGTGAAAAGGGCCGCCATGAGGGGCGTGAAAGGAGCCGGACCATGAAGCTGTTACCACAAGAGCAAGCAATGCTCGACGGCGAGTTGGGGCCGGCGCGCCAATGGGCAATCCAGCATCAACTGCAGGTCGGCCGTATGTTCGATGCCGAAGACATGGTCGAAGTCTCCCAGGCGCATATGATGGCCGATCCCGAGTCGATCGGCGAAGCGGGCGTCGCGTTGTTTGAACGGTTCAGCGCGTTACCCGAAGCCGAACGCCGCGTCGCCATACCCATGATTACCGATCCGCGCGGCGTTGATCTCACCTATTACCAGCCTCTGGGCCAGACAGAGGAAATGGCCGGACTGGAGCGTCGCTTCGTCGCCGCCTGCCGTAAGCTCGGCATCCTGCTGACGGACACCTGCATCAACTACCAGACGATCATGCCTCCGGTACAAGGTGAGCATGTGGCCTACGGTGACACCGGCGTGGTCATCTATTCCAACAGCGTTTGCGGCGCGCGTTCCAACTTTGAGGGCGGCCCCTCGGCGCTGGCCGCCGGCTTAACCGGCCGAACGCCGCGCTATGGCCTGCATCTCGACCGCCATCGGAAGGCGGCCCGCCGTTTTATTGTCCACCAGCAACCGCGGGGTCTCACGGACTGGGGTGTGCTCGGTGCCGTCATTGGCCGCAAGTCGGGATCCTATTGGGCCGTGCCGGTGGTCGAAGGCATCGACCGCGTGCCAAATTCCGATGAGATCAAACACATGGGTGCGGCCATGGCGAGTTACGGCTCGACCCCTCTATTTCATATCGTCGGTATCACACCCGAATGTCACGCACTCTCAGATGTCGATGGAGACAAGCTTACTCCTGAAGAAATCACCGCAGCCGACATCGAGGAACTTCGCAGGCCCTTTGGCGCCAAGGGCGAGAAAGTCGATGTCGTGGTGTTTGCCGCTCCGCAACTCTCCCTTGTGGAAATGCAGCAGGTCGCCGACCTGTGCCGCGGAAAAACGATCCACAAGAACACCGATCTCCTGGTCTGCACCCCACCCAGCGTCTACATCGACGCCAAGCGTATGGGCCTCATTGATCTGATCGAGAGCTTTGGCGCCAAAGTCCTTCAGGGCACCTGCTTCTATCAGCAATACGCGCGCGAAATCGGCGAGGCCAACGGCTGGAAACGTCTGTTGTCCAACTCCACGAAGATCGTAAACATTCTCGGTGGCTACGGCTATCAGCCGGCGCTCGCCTCGATGGAGGACTGCATCGCATCGGCCGTCTCCGGGGAGGTAGTT
>JAUWFF010000281.1 GCA_030607105.1 Filomicrobium sp. | reverse complement strand
CAGATGGCCGGGAAAGCGGTGGCTTTATCCTGATTGACCGCCTGACAAACGAAACCGTCGGCGCCGGCATGATCCGCTTTTCTTTGCGCCGCGCTCACAACGTGCATTGGCAGGCGGTCGATATTCACAAGGATGTCCGCTCGACGCTGAAGCATCAAAAGGCCTGCTGTCTGTGGTTTACAGGACTTTCCGGATCGGGCAAGTCAACGGTCGCGAACCTGTTGGAGAAGCGGCTCTATATGCAGGGACGGCACACCTATCTTCTTGACGGCGACAACGTTCGTCACGGGCTGAACCGAGACCTCGGGTTCACGGATGCCGACCGCGTTGAAAACATCCGGCGGGTCACAGAGGTGGCACGGTTAATGGTCGATGCCGGATTGATTACGCTCGTGTCGTTCATCTCGCCGTTCCGTGCCGAGCGCCGTTTTGCGCGCGAACGGTTTGATGGGGGTGAGTTCCTGGAGCTTTATGTTGACACGCCGATCGAGATCTGTGAATCGCGAGATCCCAAAGGGCTCTACGCCAAGGCCCGCACGGGCGATATCAAGAACTTCACCGGGATCTCGTCGCCGTACGAGCCGCCTGAGTATCCGGAGCTGACGCTACACGGCGGTTCGAAATCGCCCGAAGCGCTCGTTGATGATTTGATCGAGCATCTGTTGTCGAACCGGATCATCGATGAAATCTGAGCGCTTGCCGTGATGGTGCGAAACGCTAAAGAGCCGGGGCTTCGTTCTGGACGACCAGCGACTGGGCCGACCGGTTTCGGAGTTCGGGCTGAAAGCGTGCGGAGAGAGCATTCCTGGCTATGAATTGAAAGTCCGCGCGGGTGAA
This sequence comes from Filomicrobium sp., assembly GCA_030607105.1. Lineage (GTDB taxonomy): Bacteria > Pseudomonadota > Alphaproteobacteria > Rhizobiales > Hyphomicrobiaceae > Filomicrobium. The sequence continues at coordinate 2,676 of JAUWFF010000281.1, read as the reverse complement.
GCCGAAGGTCTCCTCCACAATGGCAAATTCGTGCTCCAGATCGCAGTCAAACGCTCCCGGGTCGTCGGTGTTGATGCTGAAATTCATGCCGAGATCGCGCGCGCGCCCGATCGGGTGTTGTGAGATTTCTGTTACCGTGCCCATCTTCAGATTGCTCGTCGGGCAAAACTCGATATGGACGTTCTGATCAAGCAGGCGTTTGACGAGATCGTTGTCCTGGAAGGCCGAAACGCCGTGGCCGATGCGATCCGCGAGGCCGATATCGAGGGCTTCGCGAACTTCTTGAGGGCCGCCGCGTTCGCCGGCGTGAATTTCGATCCCGAGGCCGTGGTCCCTCAGTATTTGGAATAAGCGCCGAAAGCGTGAAACCGGGCAATCCTGTTCAAGGCCGGCGATCGAGATTCCACAGATGCCATCGGCTTTTGCGAACGCGACGCACCTTTCAATTTCACTCTGGATGAGCTCTTCCGGCAGGCTGCGAGGTATGAGAGCTAAAAACTCTATCTGGATGCGGCCGTGTTCGTTGCATTTGACCCAGTGACGGAGTTGCGCGAACTCATCGACCGCTGAGCTGAGGTCTCGAGGGAACATTAGCGGCGAGATCATCAGCTCTGCGTAGACGGCGCCTTGCTCCACGAGCCGTCCCATGTGCCAAGCGATTATCGGCAGGTACGTTCGCCAATCGGCGCTCTTGTAGGGCTCGACTCTCTCCAGCCAGCGGGCGAAACCAATGGCGCCTTCGTCCTTGCCGACAGGCGTGACATCGTCTGGCGCGACCAGAACAGGATTGCCCGCCGCTCTCATTGCCTTGAGAAGGCGCGCGTTGAGAACGCCGATCAGATGGCAGTGGAGTTCAACTTTAGGTACCGCTTCATGGACCATTTATCGCCCTTTGGGTTCATCGGCGGAACCATGTCGACGTAACCGTCCTGGGAGACGATAAGGATCATCGATGGATGCGCGCTGCTGGTGACGTAGTTGGCGGCGGAGTTATAGCGACCGCCGCGCTGCCAGGTGCCGCTAGCCGTCGAGCCGCCATCCATGATGGCCCCGACGGCATGCACATTGCCTTTCACGTCGGCGATCAAGGTGCCGTCGATGGCCGTGAGCTGTTTGGTGACTTCCGGAGTGAGTGCGACGGGGCGAATGGGGATGCATTGCGACGCAAGGCGTTTTGCTTCCTGTTGCGCGCCCGGGGTGAACAATATGTTTGTGCCGACGGGCTGATCGGCCGCGATCGTGGCGATGTGCCAGAGCTTCTCAAGCCCATTCTGATCGACCATGGGCAAGCACTTTCTCGCGTGTGCCTGAAAGACATCCTTAGTGAGAATGCGATCGGCCTCGACGGGCGTGCCATAAGAGACCATGGCCAGTAGCTGCTCGCCGTGCTGCATGGTCCAAATGCCGCGACCCTTGAACAGGATGTGATGACGATCGTGGATCTGGTCGAAGTCGACAAAGCCGTAGAAGTAGTCGCCGTCGAACAGTAGTGCGAACTGCTGTGAGGCCATTTCTATGAGCTTGCGGACGCCGGTGTTGTGCGAGAGATGGATTGGACGGCGGAACTCGATGCTGGGTTTGATGTCCTTGCAGCCGCGCCTAGCAAGAATGATGTAGCCGGCGCCTGCACGGCCCTCGTATTGGGCGGCGGCAAGATCGCAGCACAATTCGTAGAGCCCGTAGTTCATCCGGCTGGTGGCTTCCTGCGATATCTTTTGCAGAAAAAGCTGAGCGGCGGCGCGCGACAGGAGGTCGGGGGCCAGTCCGAAGAACGTCTCTGATTGCCGTGGCGAGAGGCAGTACTGCAGCGAGACATAGACAAGCGCGTCAAAGAGCTGCCTGATCACGAACGGCACGGGCTCCGTCGTGGTGGCCGCCTCGTGATCGCCGTCTGGCCTTGTGATGAGGAATCCAACGGTGCGGTGATCGATTTCTGTGCGTGTCGATTTGAAAACGAAATCGGCTGCGTGCGATGACACCTGCAAACGATCGAAATAGCCGAGAATGGCATCTTCGACGATGGGGTTGCGCTCACTCTCGCACGACACCAGCTTGATATTGCTCTGCCTGTTTGCCTGCTGTTTGCGGTTGGGATCATCGGAGGCTGGGCGTGGATCGATGCTGGAGGCAATCAGAGCGCTGCCGTGACCGTGGATGATGACGACAAAGGTGACTTCACAGTCGGGTCTGAACTTCGCCAGTAGCCCGCGCACCTGTTCGAAGGACTCCAGTGAGACGGAAATCCGCTTCCCGGCGCAGGGCGCCTGTGGCGGCTCCGGTCTTGTTTTAGCTTCCTTCAACACAGCTTTGCATGCCCCACTGAGCGTTGTTGCCCGGTTGTTCGCCAATTGTTGCCGTCTGCATGAGCTCGTTAAAATCGCCCCCGCCGCAAACCCGGATGTCGGTCAGGTCTGGAGGCTGAGCAAATTGGACGTCGTTAAACCAAGCCGCGCCGTCGATTTCGACCTGTGAAAGATTGACGGATTTGCGGAACTGCGCGCCTTCAAACCCGCAAGAGGTCTGGAACATGGCCTGCGCAAAAGAAACCCCGCCTTGAAATTTGCAATCGGTGAAAGATGCGGCATTTCCGAAGCGGGCGTTGTCGAAAGCTGCCGCGTTAAACGTGCTTCCGGAAAACCATCCGCCGTCGGCAAAGTCGGTGTGCTCGAACACAGC
>JAUWFF010000041.1 GCA_030607105.1 Filomicrobium sp. | reverse complement strand
CGCGCCATTCGCATTTCTTGGCCCTGAGTACGACAAGCCGCTACGCGAGATTTACACGCTTTACTCGACCAAGGACATTCTCGAGCCGCAAATCCTGGCAGGGCTACTGGGCGGGAATGCCGTGTCCAGCACGAAGCCTCTAGAGCGGTTGATTGCCCACTATGTCGATAGGGAATTCATGGCCGCAATAGCTCGCGAGCATGCGAAGGGACGCCGCCTTCTCATCGGCACCACCAATCTTGATGCCGAGCGGCCGGTCATCTGGAACATGGGTGGCATCGCCCAGCGCAATACCGATGAAGCCCTGCAGCTGTTCCGTGACGTGCTGTTGGCTTCAGCCGCGCTGCCGGGACTGTTCCCGCCAGTTTACGTGAAGGTCTCGTCGGGCGGCAAGAATTACGAAGAAATGCACGTCGACGGCGGCACCATGGAAAACGCATTCCTGTTGCCGCTGGACCTCGACCTCAAGCGCTACGACAAACTCAACGGCGTGCGATGGAAGCGCAGAATCTACATCATCGCCAATGACAAAACGGATCCCAGTCCGGAGGACGTCAACGGAACCGCACTTGAAATCGCCGGGCGCTCAATCTCTACGCTCATCAAACAACAAACCGAAGGTGACCTGATCAAGCTCTATCTCCGGGCCAAAGAAAACCAGATCGACTACAACGTCGCCAGTATCCCGGTGGATTTTAAAGCCGAGAGCTCGGAGCCGTTTGACAAGGAGTACATGCGCAAGCTTTACGACCTCGGCTACGAGCTTGGAAAGAAGGGCTATAAATGGCGAAAAAAACCACCAGGAATCTGAAGCCGGCAACGGGAATCATGGAAGGATAGTCAACATGGACTCGCGTCTTTTGTGGTTTTGCATCGGAGCGATGGCGGCAAGCGCCGTCTGGCTTGCCGTGTTGAACGGCGCAAATGCATATATCCTTGAGCAGATCCTCGGAGCACGATAATTTTTTTCACGCTCCACATTCAACAAACATCGTCAGCGTATATTCTTTGCCGTTCCATTCCGAAAAAGGCATACCGCAATTACGACTTACTTCTTTGCCGCGCCGAAAGATGCACAGCTGAAACTTTCATGATATGGGATGGCGCTGTTGTAATATGAGGGGATTTATAGATGCACTCAAACAAAGGCCGTCAATATCTTTGTTTCGGACTCGCCGTAATGTTCGGAATTCTGGCCAGCAACGTCGCTACTGCGGAAACGGCAAAACTGAAAGTGGGAACATTAACGTGCCAGGGCAATGGCGGTGTGGGACTGATCCTCGGGTCGCAGGAACAGCTTTCCTGCAAATACACTCCCGCCGACAACCGACCGCCAAGCTACCTAGCCGGGAAGATCACGCGAATTGGTCTTGATGTCGGCGTTCGCGGCAAAAGCGTAATGGTCTGGACGGTCTTAGGCTCAACAACAAAGCTGCCCGCCGAAGCGCTTGGCGGAAAGTTCGCGGGAGCATCGGCGGATATCGCTGCAGGCATCGGAGCAGGGGCCAACATTCTGATTGGCGGCAACAATAAATCCGTCGTTCTTCAACCGCTTAGCGTCAAGGGTCAGACGGGCGTCAACCTGGCGCTTGGCGTTGCCGGACTGACTTTGACCCCTGTTGTCAGGTAGTGGCCGTTTCGGCTTTTCGCCTATTTGCCTGTCGGACGGCTGCCGGCGGCCAAAGGCTGCGCATACCGCTGCTTGACTCGACGTCGCCGCGAGCCGTCCATGCGGGCGCAAGGCTATTGGAGAACACCCATGCTTTTCATGCTCTTTCCGACATTGATCGTTTTGGTGGCTATCGGCCCCGTTGGACCAGCAGCGGCCGCCGCCGAAACCGGTGTTATCAAAGTCGCCGAAAAAAACACAGATGAAGAGGGATTGCTACTAAATCTAGAGCCGCTTCCTTCGGACCTCGAAACGTCAAAAGATTTTGACTCGAGGCCCGTTGGTCAGCGTAAGAAGTGGCAATTCGATACAGGCTATTTCGATTTTGACGATCGCAAATCCGGATTGATTGAACCTGGTGACAATTCACAGAACTACTCGGGCATTCGATTCCGGCGCCCTTCGAGAAAATGATCGTAATTACATGCTCGCGAACAACTTGATGATGAACGCATTCGCAAGGTCGACGAAGAACGCCGAGACGAGCGGCAGGATGATCAGCGCTAGGGGTGCGGGTCCGTAGCGCTTGGTGACTGCGGACATGTTGGCGATCGCCGTCGGAGTTGCTCCGAGCGAAAATCCAGCAAAACCCGCGCTCAGCACGGCGGCGGTGTAGTCTGCGCCCATGAAGCGGTAGACGATGAACAGGATGAAGGCGGTTGCCGCCAGAACCTGCAGGACGAGGGTGCCAACGATCGGTACGCCTAGTCCTGCGAGCGTCCAAAGCTGCATACTCATCAGTGACATCGCCAGAAAGACCGACAGGCAGAAGTCGGACAAAACAGCTAGTGCTTTGGTTCGCGCCGGCCAGGGGAGCTTTGGAAAGATAAACGGGATGGTGTTCGACAACAAAATCCCTGCGAGCAGGCAAGGCACGAACAGTGGTAGTTTCAGGCCCATGGCGGCGATGCCCTGGTTGGCAATGTAGCCCAGGATCACGGCCACGTTGGCTGCAAGCATCGCGCGCATTAGGTTTATATGGTCAATGTCATCGTCTCTTGTTGGCTCGGCTTCAAAGGGCAGGCCAACGATGGGACCATCACTTGCGGCTGGTTCCAGCTTATCACGATCAATAAGGTATTTAGCGATTGGTCCGCCTAACAAAGCCGCGCAAACCAGACCCAGTGTAGCTGTCGCAATGCCAATTTCCTCGGAGGCAGCGAAACCCGTTGCCTCCTTGATGGTCGGCCCCCAGGCGATGGCCGTGCCGTGTCCGCCAATAAGCGACGCCGACCCGACAAGAACGCCGGTGCCGGCGGGCAGGCCAAACAGCTGTGTGCCGATTAGCCCGACGGTGTTCTGCACGAAAATGAAGACCACCGTCAGCACAAGCAGGATGCCAAGCAGGCGGCCGCCGACAACCAAGTCGGACACCCGCGCGTTGAGGCCAATGGTGGCGAAGAAAATGACGAGCAGCTCATCACGGGCATCGAGATCAAAGACGATCTTTTGCCCGAATGCGGCGAAGAACGCCCATGTGAACAGGGCTGCGAAAAGACCGCCGGCGACTGGCTCGGGTATGTTGTAGTCGCGCAGAAACGCAACGTGCCGGGTCAAGAAAACGCCAATGAAGAAGACGATGAAGGCAATCGTAAGCGTGATGAACGCGTGAACTTCAATAGTTTCTGACAATGGTGCCTCGAGTACTTGGTGCCATTTGAAATGCTAGGTCTGGCGGCCAGCAATGCCGGAGTCCGCCTATGGTCAATGTTGGCGCAGGAAAGAGGGTCAAAAACAAACGCTTGTCAACCATCGGCAGCGTTGGCAAGTGAGACGCTCCGGTGTTCGTTTGGAGGACGTACTTCCGGGATCGTTCAAGCAACCCCCGCGTACATGGTCCCGCTGGATCGGAGACCTAGCTTACGCTCAACACTCAACAAGTGACTGAACGCCAGATGCCACGTGCCGCGGTTCTCCTCATCGATCCCAAATACCCCCATAACCTGGGTGCGATCGTGCGCACCTGCGCGGCCTTCGGCGTGCGCGACGTCCGCTACACGGGGCAGCGCATCGACCGGCGGCTCAGTGAGCTGTCACGTTTGCCGAGAGAGGAACGGATGCGGGGTTACCGGTCGGTCGACTGGCGTCGGAGTGACCGGCCATTCGACGAGTTTCGGATGTTGACGCCGGTTGCCATTGAAGTGCGTAGGAACAGCGAGTCCCTGCCAGCATTCGAGCACCCGGAGGATGCCCTCTATGTGTTTGGCCCGGAGGACGGTTCGCTGACGAATGTTACTTTGAGGCATTGCCACAGGTTTGTTGCGATCCCCACGCGCCATTGCCTCAACCTGTCGATAGCGTCAGCACCGTTCTTTATGACCGGCAAGCGAAGTTCTGTCTTGGTACGGCCAATTGACGGGAAAGCCAAGGTCAGCGGTGTTCCGCGAAGTTCGCTCAGGTCCGCATGACCGCACGCCAGCCAGAAGTGCAACACCAGTGTGCATTGACCCCGGCAGCGTTGTTGGCGACTTTGTTTCGGCGGCAGGCAAACAGCGGGCGAAAGCGCAATGGTAAAGAACGGTACTTATGATGCTGTGGTGATCGGTTCAGGGCTTGGCAGCTTGACGGCGGCGGCACTTCTCAGCCGCGCGGGCAAGCGGGTTGCCGTTGTCGAACGCAACAGTAGCCTCGGCGGGGCTGCCTCGTGCTACAGGACCGGCCAGCTGACCATTGAAGCGTCGCTTCACGAGACGGCCGATCCCCACGATCCACGCGATCTCAAGCATGCGATACTCGACCAACTTGGGCTGCTCGGCAAGATTGACTGGGTGCCAATCGCCAACTTGCACACGGTGATCGGCGGGCCCGTAGGTGAGCCTCTGGAACTCGGACATGGTTTTGAAGCGATTGGAGACCAACTGAGCGCACGATTTCCAGAGCAGGCCGATGGGGTCCGCCGATTGTTGGACCGTATGAATCGGATCTACACAATGGTCGGCTCGCTCAATGCTGCCGGTGAGGCGCGTTCGCTGTCAAAACTGGTATTTGCCAGCAAGGATTCCTGGCCGTTGGTTCGGGACTGGCGGTTCTCGCTTGATGAGGCGTTTCTACGCGACCTGGGTGACTGCGAGGGGGCCAAGTGCGCGCTTGCCGCGAACCTCGCGTACTACGCCGATGATCCGCGGAAAACCTGGTGGCTCTACTTTGCAGTTGCACAAGGCGGGTATTTTGGTTCTGGCGGCGTCTTTATTCGGGGTGGCTCGACGAGGCTCAGCCGTGCGCTTGCCAAGGTGGTCAAGCAGTCTGGCGGTGACGTCTTCCTTGGCCGTAGGGCCACAGACATCGACATCGACGAAACGGGGCGTCCGGCGGGCGTGCACCATGCCAGTCCCAACGGAGAAGCGGCAGACCGGCTTGCGACGCAGTTAGTGCTGGCGGGTTGCGCACCGTCGAAGCTGGCTGAGCTCTTGCCCGAGGCGAAACGCGAGAACTTCCTGGCGCCCTATCGCGGTTTGACGCTATCAATTTCGCTCTTCTGCGCGCACTTCGGTATGAAAGAGCAGCCCGCGAACTTCGGGTTAAGTGGCTATTCGACGATCCTTCTACCTGACTGGATGACGTCGCTCACCGACTATGCATCCGCCGCTGCATTGCTTGCCGAAGCACCGGCGGGCAGATTGCCGCCGCTGACGGTGGTCAACTATGGAGCCGTTGATAACGGCCTGGACGATGGGGGCCGTATACTGGTCACAGTGGCAGGCGTTGATCACATCGAGAACTGGAATGGCCTGTCTAAGGATGAAGAAAGAGCCCGGCGCGCGGCCTGGCTCGATACGATTTTGGCCGAACTCGACCGGTGCTATCCAGGCTTTGCGGGCGCCACGGAAGAACGCATCTTCGTCACGGCGCGCTCAACGCGCGATTATCTGGCGACGCCTGGAGGAGCGATCTACGGTTTCGCGCCGGAGCCACCAACCAGATCAATACTAGCCGGCATTCCGCGCTCGCCGCGAACGCCTATTCCAGGACTTTTTCTAGCCTCGTCATTCGGTGGTTCTGGCGGCTTCAGCGGTGCAATGGGCGCCGGCGCGAAGGCGGCGCGGCTCGCCTTGTGAAGGGTGCCTGTGCCGATCCTGATTGAGCGATTTCCGTTTGCGGGAGGCGCCAGAAGGGGGAGGCCGGGGGCATGCTTAAAGGGACGGGGGCGCCCCCGACCTCAGTTTGCCGCTATTGCGTAGCAGGGGGTTACGCTACCGTAGCGCGCCAGGGGGAGGCGACGCTTCTCCATGCAGCAAACTTAGATAAATTATAAGCTGCATGAGCCATTTATGCATTGACATGTGTCACCCAAGGGCGCGGCGCATCATGCCAGAACCATGCACTGGCCCGCGACATAGCGACCGATATCCTCCGGCATCAGAGGGGCTGACGGGCATTATTTCCACCCGCCCGTAAGCATGTCCCACCAGCGGGAGGCCTCTGAGAAATACTCCACACCGCCGCCGCGCTTGGTGTCGCAGTCATCGATGCGATCGGAGGTGCCGCCAGACTTTTCATCTCTGCGTTTTGGAACTGACTGCGGTCTCTTTGGCGGCCGGAGTTTTGGACGGATCCTGATACTCTGCGCGAGCCGCGCACCGTTCTTGCTTTAGCAGCGACCGGCTGTGTTGCGCGGGTGAAGCTCTCGCGGTTGGGAGCGGCGCTGCTCGCCGAAACCGGTCCAGCGAGCAGTACCGCTGCGCTGGCCACCAGAACACGTTTCAGATCAGCCATGAAAGCCACCTTGCTGATGATCCGTTCTTGCCAACGGCATCTTGTAGGACGAGCCGGAAGCAGCCCGGTGGATCGAACAAAGAAAGACCCGCCGATTTCCCGGCGGGTACCATCCTTGGTTGCCGACCTTGCCCCGGTGGCGACTTGCAAGGTCATCTGCCCGCCAATTCCTGATCGGACAACGGCGACGTTCTCAAGTCCGCCAAGGGTGGGCTGGCAGATCGCAAACGCCGGCCACTTTAACGCCGGCATCGGCGACCGTCCTGTCGTTCTCTACCGAGCTGCCACTGACGCCAACGCCGCCAATCAGAACACCTTCGTCATCCACGATCGGAAGGCCACCTGGGAATGTGATGAGCGCACCGTTTGAGTGCTCGATCCCGTAGAGCGGACCACCGGGCTGTGAGAGCTTTCCTATCTCTTCGGTGGGCATGCCGAAGTACACGGCCGTCTGAGCCTTCTTGATGGCTATGTCGATCGAACCGGTCCAAGCATAGTCCATGCGCAGGAAGGCCTTCAGGTTGCCACCGGAATCCACCACGGCGATACACATGTTGGTATCGATTTCGGCGGCGGCTTTCTTTGCGGCATTGATGACGTTTTCAGCGTCTTCCATTGTCACATGCATCGGCATTTCTCCCTTAGAACCGGCTGTATCGCGTTATTGATCAGTGAACTTTTTGCCTTGCGGCCATTTTGGGCAGCTTGGCGAACCCCGCAGCAATGCGCATCGTACCGCCTTGCGTCAACCGCTGAACATTCGCTGCAGTTCTATTTGCGTTGGGCCTTAATTGGGCGGACCGCTGAAGGCACAAAAGAAGTTCTCAAGTCAAAAAATGCATCGCGGTGATCCCCCGCCACCAGTCAGACAAGTGAAAATTATGCACACAGACGGAAAAGGGCCTCATTCAATTGGCTCGTAGTCCGAGGCCCCATGCCCCGTAGCCGCCGCGATCTATGGCTAGAATGCAAAGCTCTCAAGGGCCTAGCTGCGATGGAAAACCTCAATACAGGTCATCAGCGGACGGGAATTCAATCTCGCCTCGAACAATGCCTTGCAAGACCCAGCATCCGTTTCCAGGAGCGGAGAAGTGGTCATACGCCAGCACGCCGAAATACACGGGAGACATCAAAAGCAGCATGTCTACGAAAGGATCCAGGTCTTCCGTCGGCTCGCGCGTGATTGAGTTGAGAAGCTGGTTGCGAATCTGCGGTGGCATGGAAGCTATCTGCATGGCGTAGGCTACGTACTCATGCGTCGCATACGAAACTTTCTTGCCCTTCAAATGGCTGCGAAAGAACTGATGCGCAATCTCATGAACGACGATGCTCTGATAG
>JAUWFF010000312.1 GCA_030607105.1 Filomicrobium sp. | reverse complement strand
GCCAGCAAGGCGGCACCCTTGGCAAAGCGCTCGGATACACCAGATCGCAAAGGGTCAAGGTCGAACTGCGGGATAATCTCATGGTGCCGCACGATTGGGCCGGCGATCAGCCGCGGGAACAACGATACGAACAAGATGAATCGCCGCAGCGGATAGCTTGGCGCACCGTGCCACCTCAGATCAGCCAAATACGAGATGATCTCGAATGTGAAAAAGCTGATGCCAATGGGCAGTAGGATCGTCATCGGCGGCGCCGTTATGCCGGCCAGCGCGGCAAGGTTTTCGGCCAGGAAGCCAGCGTATTTGAAGAAGCCCAAGACGCAGAGATTCGCCGTGATTGCCAGCCAAATCAGCCATCCGGCGCGCCGACCGGTCTGGATGTAGATCATCGCGATGATCCACGAGATCACGGTTTGCCCGACCAGCAGAGGGACAAATCTCACGTCCCACCAGCCGTAAAAGACCAGCGACAAACCCACCAAAGCCCATTCGCGCGGCACGCGGGCCCCAAATCTGGCGAGCCCATACCAAGCGAGCAGCACGGTTGGCAGGAAGGCGATTAGGAAGACTTGGCTTTGAAACAGCATTTGACGCGCCTGGCTTTCGGTAGGCGGCACCGCTATGCGGGTCCTTCTGGTCCGTCAATGCCTACTGGCGCTCCATCCTCGCTCCAATTGTAAGTCCCTGGCGCACAGGCGTTGACCCTGGCTCGCCCAGCGACTATAACCCGCGACACGTTGACCGCCCAGCTGCTGCAGTCGGGCGGTTTATTTATTTTCCCCGCCTCCCTGTTGCACACTCGATGGACTTGAGCGGAGCACAGCAGGTCGAATGGCGGCCTTCAAATGTAAGGGTAACCACCTGATGGCCAATACGAAGTCGGCGAAGAAAGCCGTTCGCAAAATCGAAACTCGGACCGCGGCCAACAAGGCGCACCGCACCCGTATGCGCAACGAGGTGCGTCGCGTTGAAGAAGCAATCGCGTCAGGCGAGCAGGACAAGGCCATGGCGGCGCTGAACGCTGCCGAGCCCCTAATTGCGCGCACCGCGCAGAAGGGCATTATTCATCCCAACAACGCCGCGCGAAAAGTGTCCCGCCTCAACGCTCGCGTTAAGGCGATGTCCCAAGGTTGAGACCGCATAATAACTTGCCTTCGTTAAGGCCCCGGTTCGACTGAAAAAAATATCTGCGGATCTACGACGGCTCGTGAGCGAAGCTCCGGGCCGTTTTTCATGCGCGCAAATCCTGCCGATGCTTATGGAAGCCTCACATTCAATACCAGCCGCCGAAAACATAGCGAGTAATAGAAAGGTCCATTTTTTGAATTGCGAGCGGGCAAAGTGGACCTACCCGAATTTTGCGGTAACGCGCTTGATAAACAAACTATTTTGCCTTTGTTTGGGCCCGGATCCTGAAATCGGAAAAATGTTGCGGGGGCCTCAGGCAGGCCGTGGACGTTGTTAATTTCTTGCCCCTGAAAAATTGCTGAAATCTGCACATGTGACCAGGATGTGACATTTTTGCAATAATCTAGAGTGAGCTGAATTCCAAGTTTGCCCTTAGTTGAACATGACTAAGTACCGGAATTCTTGGGTGCTTGCGATGAGTCGTTTGACGACCTCATCTCGGCGAGACTCTAGTGCTTAAAACGGCTCGCAAAGGAAATCGAACGGAAAAATATCGCTGGGCCAGGACATGCAATCAAACCAGTACAGTTGCTGTTAAAAAGCTCCCAAAGCGCTGTGGATTCAATGGCCTTGGCCCAGGTCCGCGCGCACGGATTAATATGCCTATAGGCCCCTGGAACAAGGCCCTTCACGCTGACTTCACCGTGCGCCGCATCATCTGATAGGGTTGCGGTAAGGTTCGTTAACAGCTAAGAAGCTTTCCACGGTCGCAGTGGACAAACTGCTCCGTCGTCCGTTGAAGTTGTAGCATTTTGCAGCCGTTCTACGGGTCCTGTGTAAGACGAGTTCCTTGTCCGGGGGCGGTGCGTTTCCCCAGGACGGATTGTCAAAAAAGTGCATGATTGCCGAAGACGTTTTCGCGGGCGTGTGCCTGTGGATTGAGTGTCTTGTATAGCGCATTGAACAGGCCGCTTCCTCATCCGGTCTGAAGATTGGGCACAGTGCGTAACAGTTGACTGTTGGAGGGTTCAAGTGGGGTCTATAAAGGCCAGTTTCATGGCCGCGGACAAAAAGTCTGGTAATGACGACGGCGGGACTAAGAAACGGCAAAACAACAAAAAGCAACGTCGGCTTTTATTTCGAACTGGTGAAACTCGGCTATCTGATTTGCTGCCTTTCGGCAAGTTTCAGACTAGCATTCGAAATAATAAGCCCTTTGGATCAACGGGCTGGTTATCCAGCCGTTCCTCCGAGCGTGTCTACACGTGGACCGGTCTGACCGGGGCTGCTGGCGCACGCCAATTTGATCCTATAGGAGGTTCTTATTCCGGGGACGTAGCGCCGCCGCACACGCGGCGGCGAAGACCCGGGGCGGTTATCCAATTGCGATGACCAATTAGTCCGGCCGTAGGGCAGCCGGACATCGCATGTAGGCGCGAGAGCGCGCGTTCCTTAAACGAAGAGGCAGGCAGATGCCGTCAACGTTCCTGCTCGGAGCGAATGATAGGTTTCGGCCAAGTCTATGTAAAACGGGGATAATCTAGTGCGGGGACTCACGATGCAATCCACTTCGCAAGTCGAATCCGGCGTGTCCCGGAGCAATCGTATTATCGTGGCGGAAAAAGAAGCGGTTGTCGAAAGACCGGCCACCGCCGAGCGGGCTGTTACGGTTACGGCGCCAGCAAAGCTCGAGGGCCAGAAGGTGCGCACTATGTTGCGCAAGCGGCTTGGCGAGGACGTCTATACAAGTTGGTTCAATGCGCTCGAGTTCGAGCGCTTCGAGGACGGCGTCGTTGAAGTTTCGGTGCCTGTGAAATTCCTCAGAAACTGGATACAGACACACTATATCGCTGACCTTCTAGAGTGTTGCCAGGCGGAATTCGCGGGCACCGAAAAAGTCGAAGTAACACTGCGCCAGCCACGCCCAGCGGCCCGCCCGTCGGCCGGTGAGGTCAATGCCGCGACCACCACCAGTGCAAGAAGTGGAGCATCGCAGGCCTCCAAGGAAGCGGGCAACGGCCTGCAGCGCTCTCCGATGACGGTTCCGAACTTGCCGCGGCCGGCACCAACGACGCGTATCGGTGATTTCGAGGGCTCTCCGCTCGACCCGCGTTACACATTCGATACCTTTGTCGTGGGCTCCTCCAACCGC
>JAUWFF010000113.1 GCA_030607105.1 Filomicrobium sp. | reverse complement strand
CCTGTTCGAGACCGCCGATGACGCGTACCTTACGCGGAACGAGTCGGCCATTTTCAATCGCATAGACGGTGTCGCCTTCATAAATCGCTGTCGACGGCACGCGGAAAACGCCTTCATACTTGGTGTCGGGAACCTCGATTTCGACGAAAGCTCCGGGGCGGAGGGGAACCGGCTTCGCCGGGTCCTTTATCCGTGCGTAGACTTCCACGCCGCCGGTTGCGGAGGAGATCCTGGCACCGATGCGCTCGATGGTCGCCGGGTAAGTGAACGTGTTACTTCCCAGGTCCCAGTGGACCTCCACCTCGCGGCCGGTGAGCTTGCCTTCCTTGGAGACGATGCGGCCGAACTGCTCGTCAGTCAGATTGAAGCGAGCCTCAATCCAATCGCGATCGATGAGAGTTGCTACTTTGTCGTTGCTGCCAACCAGGCGCCCGACCTGCGCACCCACTTCGGTTACGAAAGCCGAAAATGGTGCCCGCAACTCGGTCTCGGTTAGCCGGCGTTGGGCGCGCTCAATGGCTGTATCAAGGCGAGATGCCGCCGCGATCTGCTGGGCGATGCGAGCTTCCCAGACAGCTAGGTTGTTTTCAATCTGGTCGGCGGCTTGTTGGCGCTGCAGAACGATTTGGCGACGATCGTCGACGGTGCGTGCCGAAACTGTGCCGCGATCCACCAAAGGCGTAGCGCGGCTCAAGTCGATGATCGCGAGATCAACTTGGTCGCGGGCATGCTTGAGCGACTGCTTGGCCGCGACTAACTCGCTTTCGAATTCACTTATTTTGGCGCGGGTTTCCAGAAGCTGAGCTTCGAGTTCAGCTAGGCCGGTGCGATAATCGATCGGGTCTATTTTAAGCAGAAGTTCTCCGGCGTTGATTTGGCCACCTTCTCGCAACGTCTCGCCGGTCTGTATGATCAGCCCGGAGACGAGAGCGCGGATGTCGACTTGACGACCTGCGACCGTGGAGCCGAACAAGGTGAGCTTGGGTTGGAAATCTCCGGCGCGCGCGTGAATGCTGGTCACCGTGAACGCGCGCTCCTGTTTAGGGCGCACAGGGGGCTCAGGCTTGGTGCTGGTCAAATAAGTGTAGGAGAAGTAGCCGGCAGCGATCACTGCTATGGGGAGCAGCACCTTCAGTGTTACGCGCGCTAAAGTGGTGAGAAGCCCGGTCCCGGACGGGCGGGCTTGTTGCTGTTTGTCGTAACGGCGCGCCGATGGTTCCGACGCAGGCGGCGTTTGTGACGCGTCGGCGGGCGCATCCTTGCGGCTTGTTGTCTCCGCCCTGGTCATCGATGTGATCTTTTGGTCATGAATGTTCATCTTCGATTACCGTGGCGTGACGTCAATGTTCCAGAGGTCTTGATTTTGTTCACACACCCAAAAGCTTCATTTGATTGCGACGGAAGTCTCACTATAGGGATACGGCTCAGCCCGACGTTGAGATTTCTCCCCAAATTATGATGAATGTTAGCTGAAACCCTGATTGCTCCTTCACGTTAGCGCGATCAAGACCACGAGAGCCGGGGCGCGAAGCCCAGTAAACACGATGTCTTCGCGCTACCATTGCGGCAATGTAAAGTTTTGTTAAGGGGCGAGGTCGTCCGGGGTGTCGACATCCTGGAACCCAGCCTCATCCAGAATCTGGATCTTCTGGAGTTTCTCGGGGTCGGTGGGGATCAAGTGCTTGGCGCCGTGGTCAGCGTGAAGACCGCAAAGTTCCTTGAAGTAGCTTTTTGGCCAGAGCACCGGATTGCGCTGCTCGCCCTCGGCCGTGATGGGGAGCGTCACGAGTGAGCCTCCCGTGAATTCGAAGGCAGTGATCAGCGCATCTAACACCTCGGCCGTCATCCAAGGCATGTCAGCCGGAAGGATCAGTGCCCCCGATACGTCTTGGGCCAGGCTGCGAACGCCGACGGCGATGGAGCTGCCGATGCCGCTGGCGAAATCCCGGTTGATGCACCGGGTCACTGGCAGGCCCGCGAGTGCCTTGTCCAAAAGAACACTGTCTGGCTGCACGATGACATGGACGTCTCTTGAGCGGGATGCCAGGGCTTCGTCAACGGCGTGGCGAATGAGCGGTCGCCCATCAATTTCCGCGAGCAGTTTGTCAGTATTGCCGAACCGCGCGGACTGCCCAGCGGCAAGGATGAGGCAGGCGACCGCCATATCATCGACTCCTGGTCATGTGGCCGCCGGTGCGCGGGGTTTGGGGCCGCGAAACGCGAGGACAAGCTCGGAGGTGATCGCCAGGGCGATTTCCTCTGGCGTGATGGCACCAATGTCGAGGCCGATGGGACAGTGGATGCGGTCTATCACTTCGTCTGCAAATCCCGCCTCCGATAGGCGGACGCGCCGTTTGGCGTGGTTTCTCTTTGAGCCAAGCGCGCCGATGTAGCGGGTGGGGCTGCCCAGAGCCAAGCTCAGTGCTTCGTCGTCAATATGGGCGACATGGGCCAAGGCAATGACAGCGCTGAACGGATCGAGGCCCAGTTCGTTCAAGGCGTCCTTCGGCCAGACATTGAGAATGCGCGTTGTGCCAAAACGCGTTGAAGACGCGAAACTGTCGCGTGGATCGATGACAACAGGTGTAAGGCCCAAGATGCCGGATATGGAAACGAGTGCCTGAGCGATGTGTGTGGCGCCGACAATGTAGAGCCTTGGGCTTGGTACGTAGGCGTGGGCAAAGACATCGGTTGGGGCTGCGCGGACGAGCTCGCTGTGTCCTGCTTTGAAGAGCGGTACAATTTTGGCATGCAGGCCTTCGGTCGATTCGTACAGCGTCCTTGCTCCACTATCAAGATTGGTAGTGACCAAGAGCAGGCGACGCTCGTTGCGGGCGGTGATGATAGCCTTGGCGTACGCCAGATCGGCGGCCCCTTGCAGGGGTTCAACAAGGATCTCGATGTTACCACCGCAGGGCAGTCCGGAGGCCCATGCAGTTTCGTCCGCAATGCCAAAGCTCAATCGCTTCGGGACCCGCTGCGAGATGGCGTCCAGTGCAGCGACGATGACGTCGGTTTCGATGCATCCGCCTGATACCGAGCCCTGAAACTCTTCGTCTCCGGCGATCACCATCTGGCCACCTACGGCAACTGGCGAGGAGCCCCAGGTGTCGATGACGGTGGCCATGCAAATCGCGCGACCTTCGGCCAGCCAATCATGAGCGTTGGCCCAGATATCGAGAGTGCGGAATGCACCGCTATTGCTATTCTCAATCATGGCACATTCATACCGCTGTATTTGAAGCGGGTCTTGCTGGTGTTTTGCCCAGAGGACTTGCTGCTTTCAATCCATGAGTTCCAGGAAAACGTGATTTGCCAAGAGCATGGAACGCATTGCGGCGCTAACGTGGCAAAACCTTTTTGAAATAGCTCCGCGTCGGGGGCACGTCTTTCTGCTTGCATCATTTTTCTGTCGACGATGTTCGTTAGAAGAATTTCTCCGTTGCTGGAAGACCCTTGTCGATGATCTCTTCACATGCGGTTCAGGGTCGAGAGAGTATCGACATTATGCTGTCGCCATTCGTGAAGGCCGGCAACAGTAATGAAGGCCATTGGTGGGTGGCGCAGCGAAGCACTGTTCGCGTTACCGGCCACCGCGAAGATTTAGAGGGAAAAACTGAGAGGAGCGTTCTCGTGTTGAAGTACTCGTTGGCAGTCCTCACTGCAGTAGCCATGACGCTGATGTCAGTTTCGGGCTCCGTGCAGGCCCGTAGTGGCGGCGAATGGTTCGCGTTGCCCATCGAAAAGCAAACCAGCGTAAAGGTCGTCGAGTTCACTCCGAAGATGGGCCGCTTCAAAAAGGTCTCACTCGTTGCAGTCGGCGGACAAGTGTATGTGGAGACGCTCACACTCTTTGTCGACAAGGGTGTCAAGCGCACTTATCGGATTGCCTCTTGGATAAAGAGCGGTACTAAGGGTGTCCAGGTCGATCTGCCAGGGAGAAGTGCTGTTGTACGACGAGCAGAAATCAAGTACCGCAGCGATGAGCAAAGCCCAGGCACATTTCAGGTCTACGGTTTGATCGCCGATCCACCTGGTGATTACAAAGTTCTCGAATCGGTGCGCATCGAAACAGACGATCGCGAAACCAGGATGCGCCTCGATGGTGGCGAAACACCGGTCGCGAAGGTCCGCCTTCGCGCTTGGGGTGATGCGGTCAATATTAGACGGGCCGAAATCATCTTTCAGAATGGTGAGCGGCAACGGGTCCGTATCCGTGATCGCCTGAATCCCGGTGAAATGACGGATGCGATCGATCTGCTTGGCTATAACCGGAGGATCAAGTCCATCGCCTTGAAACTGCGCCCGCAACGAGGCGCCGCGGGTGTCGCCCGTATCGACTTGCTCGGCAGGCGCGCGCCTAGAGGATACCGGCGGAAGCTAAGAAGGGAGGCGTCGATCGATGGTTGGGACCTGTTGGGTCGGCGCAAAGCCGGTCCGTTTGGCAAGGATGCAGATATCTTTAGGGTTGGGGAATCGCGTGGACGCTTTGTTAGCATCCGTGCCCGCGCCCGCAATCAAAATGTGCGGATGTATGGCATGACAATCGTGTATGGCAACGGCGAACGTGAAGACATTCCTTTGTATGGGACGCTCGAGGCCGGTGAAAGCACGCCGCCATATAAGCTCAACGGACGACGCTACATCGATTACATTAAGTTCCAGTATCGAACACGTCTGAATTTTAGGGGGGCTGGGGAGGTTGAGCTATGGGGTAAGCCGCGGGAGCGCAGGCGCTGGCGGCGTTGACAAGTCAATCGGAATGCAACCGACTTCGATTGGGAGCGGCCTTGTCCGCTCCCAATTGCGTTTGCAGCGGTGCTGCTACGGAAAGGCGGTTCGTCGTATCGGCGGTAGCATTGCTTCCAACAAGCGGGGTCGGGTTGACGCTGGCGCCGACGCACGACAGCGCCACCCAG
Organism: Filomicrobium sp.; assembly: GCA_030607105.1. Lineage (GTDB taxonomy): Bacteria > Pseudomonadota > Alphaproteobacteria > Rhizobiales > Hyphomicrobiaceae > Filomicrobium. The sequence continues at coordinate 732 of JAUWFF010000113.1, read as the reverse complement.
GCCGCACCGTCGAAGGCAATCGCGGTGTCTTCGTCGGCAACCCACGCAATCCAGTCTTCACAAGGTTCTGGGAATATGCAGGCGCTGTCTTAATAGGCGGTGATCTTGCCATCGTGGCCTGCCCTGTCTCCAGTGGCGCCAACGGCGAAGACGTAGCGTTCGCCATTTGAACGGCTGCCGGGTAGGCTCGCCAAATTGCGGTCGACAAGGGAAAGCTGAGCAATCGCATCAAGTTTGCGGCGTGCTTCGCTATGTGTGACTTTTTTTGAACCTGGGCGGCCATTAGCTAGGGGAGCCGAAGGTTGTCTGTCTTCTGCATCGGAGCCTCTGTCGCGGCGTTCAGTCGGTGAAGCCATCTTCGCGCGGATCCGCTTGCCTCGGGTAAGATTGCCTTCGGACCACGATGAGTGAGGTTTTTCGACACGCCGGATCGCGCTGAGCCGGGCAACGTGCTAGGCCCGCCAGATGCATTTGATCCAGTTTGAAGGGTGCGCATACAGAATGAATGACGCAGAATTGAAATCGCTCGCCGAGGGTCTTACCGCAACCGCGTTGCGGGCGGGTCTGATCACGCTCAAGTTCTTCAAAAGAGAGGACAAGGGAGCGACCCAAAAGGCTGACGGTAGCCCCGTGACGCTTGCTGATCAGGAGGCTGAGGTCCTGATCTTGGATGATTTGCGGAAATTGGCACCAGGTATTCCTGTAATTGCCGAGGAGGCGGTCAGCCGCGGT
>JAUWFF010000291.1 GCA_030607105.1 Filomicrobium sp. | reverse complement strand
GTCCAAATCCAAAGTACCAGGACGAAATGCGCTGAACAAAAGGATGGGACAGTCGGCCCGTTGCGTGCGCACGGCGTGGCAGACTTCTTCTCCGTTGAGCTCCGGCATAACAAGATCGGTCATAACCAGAGCGTAGTCTTCCGGTGCCCTCTCGAAGGCCTCAATCGCCAATATGGGATCGGTGAAGCTCTCAACATTGAAGCCCAGCGTTTCGAGGATCTTCCCGCAAGCCCGGACGACCTCCGGCTCGTCATCGATCAGCAAAATGGTAGGCGCGCCAGACAACTCAGCTTGTTCGCGCCTCGGCAGGTCAGGCTCTTCGGAAGCGGGCGTTTCCAGCAACAAGATCTCAAAACTGGTCCCCTTGTCACTGCTTGCACAAGACAGCTGCCCCTTCATCTCGCCAACGAGATTGGAAACGACGGCCAGACCAAGTCCCGTTCCCTTACCCGGCGGCTTCGTCGTGAAGAAGGGCTCAAAAACCTTGTCCCTGCAGTTTTCAGGAATTCCGGGGCCGGTATCACTCACTATTATGCGTACGGATCCGTTGTGCTGAGCTCCATTGCCATTGCGCGAAGCGCCGGGCGCGGGCTTGCGGCCAACTTCGATTTTGATTTCTCCAGCATCCGCGCCGAGGGCTTCCGCGGAATTCGCACAAAGGTTCATGAGAACCTGATGCAGCCGCGTGGGATCGGCATAAACCGAAATCGTTTCGTCTTCGGTGGAACTGGACAGCACAATGTTCTTGGGCAGCGACGCCCGCATGAGCTGGCAAACCTCTTTGACAACAGTTTCGACCCGCAAATTGAAGGCAAGTCCCGGCTGGCGCCTAGCAAATGTCAGAATTTCACGGACCATGTTGCGGGCCCGCTTGGCGGCAATGTCGATTTGCTCAAGCTCGCCCTGAACGGAAGCATTGTTGCTAGCCCCCAGCTGCGCCAGATGCACATTGCCAAGAATGGTCGTCAGAACATTATTGAAATCATGTGCGACGCCGCTTGCCAGCATCCCCACCGCTTCCATCTTTTGCGCTTTTTGAATCTGCTCCCGGGCAAGCGCCTTTTCTGTAATGTCTTCGCCAATACCAATGTAATGCGAGATGCTCCCTTCGTGGTCGCGCAGCGGCAGAATCGCCGTCGCGGCAAGATATGTCTGTCCGGACTTCTTGCGGTTGCGAAACACGCCACGCCACTCTTCGCCACGGGTAATTCGACGGCGCAAATCGAGATAGGCACTTTCTGATGCTTCACCCGATTGCAGGAATCGCGGCGTACGCCCCAGGACTTCATCAACCTGGTAGCCGGTGACCTCGCAGAACTTCCGGTTCACATATTCGATTCTGCCGTCGGTCCCTGTGATGATAATCGTCGCCGGACTTTGCTCGACGGCACGCAGAAATTTGTTGGCTGAGTGTTCAGCGGCAAGACGTTCACGAAGCTCCGTGGTGAGCTTGCTGACCGTCCCCCGCAATTCGCGCAGCAGCAAGAAGAACAACGCGAACAGGACAAGCGCAACAATCGCGAGCCCGATGAGAAACCGAAATCCGATATCGATCAGATCACGGCCTTCCTCAACGGACCGGACGATGGCCTGGGAGCTGCGCTGCCGCCATTCCCTCCAATCAGCCGCCAGGACGACCATCGCTTCAAGCGCTGCGCTGTCGTCGACCTTGACGAACTTGTCAGTCTTGGTCGGCGGCCAGGATTCCGAGGCTGCCTGAATGGCAATGGGCAATTTCGAGGCGTAGACGGAGATCGTCTTCTCTATTATCGCCAGCGCCTCACGCTCTCGCTGCGTTGGGCTGGTTGCCTGGAACTCACTGACAGCGGCCTTGAAGTCCTTGAATTGCTTTCGCAGTTTTGTGAGGTAGCGCGGGTCTTGGCGCAGCACGTAGTTCTTGAAATTGTGTATGATGCCGCCATAGCCCAAGTATCCACGAAGCCGGCTCAGCAAAGCACCACGGCGATCCGCCTGCCGCTGATAATCGCTCCAGCTCTCTTCGATCCGCTCAAACCGATCTCGCGTCTCAAAACCCAGGTACAAACCGGTTAGAACCGTGGCCATCAAGAGCACAGAGGCACCTGAACCCACTAGTACTGGCTTCAATGGCATTGCTCTTCCGCCTGAAAACTGGCTGATTGTGAACGCCGCGATCCGACACCGCAAGAAGGATGATGACAAGGCCATCGCTCGACCACGCACCGTGCCACCGTCGGGATGCTAATCTCATGCTGGCAACCGATCGCTCCGCCTGTGCGCATTTCGCACCTCCTCTCTCGCTAGGGCACCTCAAAGGACCCAATGAACGAGCACATTCTGATCGTCGATGACGATACTCAAATAACGGCATTCCTGGAGCGCTACCTGCAACAGCAGCAGTTTCGCGTATCCACGTGCGGCTCGGGAAAGGAAATGCGCCGCTTACTGGCCAGCGAAACCGTCGATCTATGTGTTCTCGACATCAACCTACCGGACGCTGACGGCTTTGAGTTGACCAAAGAGATCCGCCGACAGTCAAACCTGCCAATCATCGTCTTAAGCGTGCGCGATGAAACCTTCGACCGCATCTTCGGACTCGAATTCGGCGCTGACGATTACATCACGAAGCCCTTCGAGCCGCGCGAGCTGGTCGCCCGCATCAGAACGGTTCTAAGACGAACACGCATCGAACGCTTGGCAAGCTTCGAAGCCGACGCAGGTAATATTCTGCTCCAGGTTGATGCGTGGGTCATCAACACAACAGCGCGGACGGTCACGCACCAGGAAACCAAGGAAGACGCTGACCTCACGGCGATGGAGTTCGACTTCCTTAAGGCCTTGGCGGAACATCCTAGGACCGTCTTGAGCCGTGACCAGCTTCTTGATTTTGCCCGAGGCACAGACGCAATCGTCGGCGACAGAACCGTCGACGTGCACATCATGCGCCTGCGTAAGAAAATCGAGTCGGACCCCGGCAAGCCGTCGCTGATCAAGACGATACACGGCATAGGATACTGCCTGGCCACGGACGTTACGCGGCTCAAAGTGGCAAGGTAAGAAAAGTCGCTTTGGCTCTCCAGCCGGGTTGTATGGGTCTACCACAACCAACCCCGACTGAGCCCCCGGCAAAACAAGGCACGAAGACGCCACACGTTCTCAGCTGGCAAATTGCAGATCGGCGTTTTGCACCACGTGTCCTTTGCAGCGCCTGAAAACATCCCCGATTCCGATCAGCACCGGTCCTGCCGGGGTAATGCCCTCGGCAACCTTCAGGTCTCCCAGCGTTGTATAAACGCGATAGCCTTCGGGGCGCGAAACACCGCTCGCGATCACCACTGGCGTTCCCACACATAGGCCTTCCTGGACCACGCGCTCCGCGATCAGCGGCGCGGTCCGCCCCCCCATGTAGAAGATCAGTGTCGTCTCCGGATCGGCGATACCCTTCCAGTCAAGGTCGCCGGGAAGCATGC
>JAUWFF010000232.1 GCA_030607105.1 Filomicrobium sp. | reverse complement strand
ACGACGGTTTACCGCTACACGGACGGGCTGACACGCGTGTGGCCAACGGCGGGACTGGCTCTGCTCGGGGTCTTGAGCTTGTATTTCCTGCATCGTGCCGTCAGCCCTCTGGACGGGGAAGCCATTCCCATTGGGACCGCGTATGCGATCTGGACCGGGATCGGTGCGGCCGGGACTGTAATCGTGGGAATGGCTGCCTTCGGTGAACCCTACGAGGCGCTGCGTATCCTTTTTCTGATTTTGATCATCGGTTCGATCGTCGGCTTGAAACTTATTTCCGGTGCGTGAAGGATCGACATCTGGGTTTGGCCGCGCCATATGACGGGCCAAGGTTTCGGCGAAAACCATCAAGCGCTTCGCGGGATGCCTTCACAGCAAGGGAGCAGACTGCTTTGCTCTAGATGCAGATTTGCGCTTTGCGCGCGCGATCGCCACATGCAAACGAGCATAGTTTGTTTTGCCTGCGACCTGGAACGATGAACTCAGTGGCAGGCTATGCCTATGCTACCGGCCGCCAGACAATCAGCGAGACTCATGACCAACTTTTCCCCCCGCGAAATAGTTTCCGAACTCGACCGCTATATCATCGGGCAGAACGACGCCAAACGCGCCGTTGCCATTGCGCTGCGCAACCGCTGGCGCCGGCAGCAGCTGACCGGCGATCTCAAGGATGAGGTGCTGCCGAAGAATATCCTGATGATTGGTCCGACCGGTGTCGGCAAGACCGAGATTTCGCGGCGGCTGGCGAGGCTCGCCTCGGCACCGTTCCTGAAGGTCGAGGCAACGAAGTTCACGGAAGTGGGTTATGTTGGCCGCGATGTTGAGAGCATCGTGCGCGACCTTGCCGAAGTTGGAATCGGGCTCATCAGGGACTCTAAGCGCAAGACAGTGCGGGCGGCAGCCGAAAAGGCTGCCGAGGAACGGGTGCTCGATGCGCTTGTTGGTGCCACTGCGTCGCCTGCGACGCGTGATAGCTTCCGCCGAAAGCTCAGGGCCGGTGAACTCGATGACAAGGAAATCGAGCTGGAGCTCTCCGATACGTCCGGAGGGATTCCGATGTTTGAACTGCCCGGTCAGCCCGGTGGATCGTTCGGCGCCATCAATCTCAACGACATGCTCGGCAAGGCGTTTGGCGGGCGGACGAAGAAGCGGCGAATCACCGTCGATCAGAGCCACGACATCCTCATTAACGAGGAAAGCGATCGGCTGATAGATCAAGAGGAGATCACGTCCGAAGCTGTTGCAGCTGTCGAAAACAACGGCATCGTCTTTCTGGATGAAATCGACAAGATCTGCTCGCGTTCGGATGGGGCGGGCCGGGTGACGGGTGATGTTAGCCGCGAAGGTGTGCAGCGTGACCTGCTGCCGCTCATCGAAGGTACAACGGTGGCGACCAAGCATGGACCGGTCAGGACCGATCATATCCTATTTATCGCGTCGGGGGCTTTTCACGTGTCAAAGCCCTCCGACCTGCTGCCGGAGCTGCAAGGACGGCTGCCGATCCGGGTCGAGCTGAGGGCGCTGACACGGGAAGACTTCCGGCGCATTCTGACGGAGACCGAGGCCAGCCTCATCAAACAGTACGTGGCGCTGATGGCGACCGAAGGCTTGACGCTGGAGTTCACCGACGATGCAATCAATGCGCTGGCTGACACGGCCGTCGCGGTGAATGACTCAGTGGAGAACATCGGTGCGCGGCGCCTGCAGACGGTGATGGAGCGGGTTCTCGACGAGATCTCATATGAGGCTTCCGATCGCAATGGCGAGACGATCGTTATCGACGCGTCCTATATCAATGAGCGTGTCGGCGAACTGGCCAAGGATGCGGACCTGTCGCGGTTTATTCTATAGGGCCGATTTGGGTTAAAGCCAGATTCCTGGTGACGAGCGGCACCACAACATTTCGTGCATGGTCCGAGGGCAACGGGATTGTCGAACCGCGGCTACTCCACCCCGATGAGTCGGTCGACGGGGGCGAAGTCGTCGGTGAGCAGGAGCGGCGCAGCGACTTTCTCGAGCTTGGTGACCTCGTCTTGTGTTATCCGGTGCCACGAGGACTCCGGGTCGACGCGGGAGTAGAGCGTATTTTTCGGCGTTGACGATTTGGCGGCGAGGATAACGAAGGTCTGGCGGGCTCCTTGGCCAAAAGGCCGCCAGAGTTCAACGATTGGAAACGCGTCCTGCAGTGTGCGCCTGATGGAGAGCGTGAGGCTCGGCCGTCTGCCGCTGTCGACGACGTTCATTAGGTAGACGCCATCTTCCTTTAACCGGCTGGCGATCAATTCGAAGAACTCGCGTGTCACCAGATGCTGGGGTACGGCGATGTCGTGAAAGGCATCGCCGACGATGACGTCGAAGCTTTGTTCGGGTTCGAAAGCCAGCGCGCGCCGGGCGTCCTGATGCCGGACCTTCAATCGCGGGTCTTCAGGAAGCCAGAATGACTCGCGGGCGAGTTTCGTTACGGATGGGTCAATTTCGGAGACCGTGATTTTTGCGGCGGGCCATTGCGTGAGCCAGGCGCGCGGTAGAGTGTAGGCGCCGCCGCCAATGAAGAAGGCATCGAGGTCCGTGCGGTCCTTGAAGTGGGTTTTGACAAGCGCGTCCTGGGCCTCCACGTAGGGCGTCAAAAAGACCCCCGGTTGGTCGCGCAGATTGGTCCCGTGGCCGAGGTGGTCGAGCACCATGGTGCGGGCGGGGATCCCGATATCGTGGCTGACATCGATGACGCGAATGCAGTAATAAGCGCTTTCCTTGGTGCAGTTTTCGACAAAGGCACTGACGCTACGGCCCCATAGGACCACGCCGCCGAAGAGTAGTGCGATGGCCGCAAGCGGCAGCACCACGTGTTTTGACAGAAGCGATTGTTGCTCAAGGCGTCGGTCGAGCACGAAAAGGATGGCTGCCATCGCGGTGTAGAGCAGGGCGACGGTTAGAATCGTGCGGATGGAACCGAAATAGGAGATGAAAATGTAACCCGCCGCTAGCGTGCCAGCGATGCTACCCAGTGCGCCGACGGCATAGAAGGCACCGAGTAGTGTTCCCATTCGCGAAGGGGCTTCGTCGATCGCCAGTTTGGTGAGGACCGGTGACGGTATTCCGACGAAGAGGCTTGGCAGAAAGAAGAGCAGGAAGGTTAACAGCAATATGGTTGGCACGGCCGGCAGACCGATAGAGATGACCGGCCCTGACAGTGCGCGCAGCAGGACGAGGCTCAAGGCCGCGCTGACGCCAGCTAGAGCAAGGCTGACGACAACCGCGCGGCGGGCGGGGCCGGATGTCTTTTCAGCAAGCCAGCCGCCGATCCAGTGGCCGGCAGAAAAACCCGCCAGGACAACAGCAATGATGGCCGTCCAGGTGTATAGCGACATGCCGAGGTAGGGCGCGATCATGCGCCCAGCGACGATCTCTATAATGAGGCCGCATGCCGCCGAAAGCCCGGTGACGACAAGATAAACCGCGATCGTGAGATTGCTGTCTGCTGGTTTCCTGGGGGCGACTTCCTGTGCGGCCGTCATTTGCGGGCTCTTTGTCTGCCTCAGAAAAGGGTCGGCGTTGTTCGCTGAAACAGCGGCGGGTGACTGGTACTTCGGCGCGGGTCAGCTATGTATAGCTTTTCCGAGGCGGGCCTCGAGTTTTTAACGAGAAAGAAAAAGAAGCCAAGAGATGGTGCTGTTCGGCAATACCCTAACCGCCGCCGATGAGGCGGGCTGTGAAGAGAGCGGAGTGCTTCCAACACTGGCCGGAGCAAGCCGCGAGGAGCTGAAGGCGGCACTTCATTCGCTTGGTGTCCCGGAAAAGCAGTTACGCATGCGCTCCAGTCAACTTTGGAGCTGGATTTATGCGCGAGGGATCGGGGCTTTCGATGAGATGACAGATGTCTCCAAGGATCTGCGCGGGAAGCTTGCTGGGGCCTTCACACTCGAGCGGCCGCAGATAGTCTC
>JAUWFF010000191.1 GCA_030607105.1 Filomicrobium sp. | reverse complement strand
GATCTCGGACGTGCGTGCGACCGACAAGCCATCGGGCAACTGTATCTCGCCCATGAACAAGCCCTGATCCTCGGACGGCAGGAAGCCAGACGGCGTCACCTTGAAGAGTAGGACCGCACTGCCCATCAAAACCCCGACGAGAACCAAGGCGATCACGGAGAACCTCAGAATACGCGTCACAAGGAACGAGTAGCCGTCGGTGACATTATCAATCCGATTGAGCATCCATTTGATCGGGCCCCTGGCTTTTTGGCCCGGCTTTAAGACTAGTGAGCACAGGGCAGGGGAGAGGGAGAGCGCGTTTACCGAAGAGATCAAAACCGCAAATGAGATGCAGATGGCGAATTGTTGGAAAAGTGCGCCGACGATGCCCGGAATGAAGGCAACTGGCACAAAAACAGATAGGAGGACCAAGGTCGTCGCGATAATCGGAGCCGTTAGCTGGTTCATCGCCTTGATCGTTGCTTCATCAGCAGGCAGGCCCTCCTCCTCCATAATACGGGTCACGCCCTCGACGACCACGATGGCATCATCGACCACGACTCCGATCGCGAGCACAAGGGCAAGCAACGAAACCGTATTCAGCGAAACACCCATTGCCGCCATTGCGGCGAAGGTCCCGATGAGCGAGACGGGAATAGCCACAGCCGGTACAAGTGTCGCCCTCGCCGAACCCAGGAAAATGAAGGTGACCGCGACGACTAAAATGAACGCGATAATTAGAGACGAGTAGACGTTCTCAATACTTGCCTTGACGAAAACCGTCGTGTCGTAAGTGACCGAATAGGTCAGGTCCTCGGGAAAACGTTGCTTCAGCTGTTGCATCGTCTCGAGGACGGCATCGGCGGTCTGAATGGCGTTCGATCCGGGCGAGCCATAGATCCCAATCCCGGCAGATTCTCTGCCGTTTAGACGTGTGAAAGTGTCAGAGCTCTTTGCCCCGAGTTCCACGCGAGCAACATCCTTGACGCGAACGGTTGAGCCATCCGGGTTCGCCCGAATGATGATGTCCTCGAATTCGCCAGTTTCGGTGAGGCGGCCCTTTGTGGTGAGATTGTACTGTTGGTCAACGTCATCGCTTATTGGTTGTGCCCCGATGCGGCCGACAGCAGCCTGGACATTTTGCGAACGGATCGCATCCACGACATCCGCTGGTGTGAGATTGAGAGCGGTCAGGCGATCGGTGAAGTACCAGATCCGCATCGAGTAATCCTGTAGACCGAACAGCCGTACATCGCCGACGCCTGGAATTCGCGCCAGCACATCCATGATGTTGATCTTGGCGTAGTTGTTCAGATACAGGGTGTCGAAAGATTCGTTGGGAGAAAAAAGTGTCACCACTTGGAGTAGCGCGGTTGACTCTTTCTTCGTGTTTAAACCCTGGCGCTGGACCTCATCGGGCAGCTGCGGCACCGCCAATGAAACGCGATTTTGTGTGTTGACAGTATTGATATCTGGATCGGTGCCGACTTTGAAACTGACATTAAGTGAGTATGTGCCGTCATTGCCACTTGTCGACTTCATGTAGATCATGTTGTCGACGCCATTGACCTGAGACTCAATGGGCTGAGCCACAGCTTGCTCAACGACCTCCGCGTTTGAACCGGGGTACGTCGCGGACACGCGAACCTGTGGCGGAACAATGTTCGGGAACTGCTCGACCGGCAATGCCATCTGTGAAATGAGACCCGCGATCGTGATCACGATCGAGATGACGAACGCCAGTCTCGGACGCCTAACAAAAATCTCTGAGAGCACGTTCTAGGTTCCCTGCTTTTCCGCTGCGACGGGATTGACCTGCATGCCGGGCCGCACTTTCATACCGCCCTGGATGACAACGCGGTCGCCGGGCTCCAATCCGGATTTTATCTCAATATCGCGCCCAAACGCATTACCGGTCTGAACGACGCGTTCCTCGATTTTGTCTTCAGCATCGACTAGCAATACGAACTGGCCGCGCTGATCGAGGCCGAGAGCGCTTCGAGGTATGACCAGCCGTTCTTCCGGATCGGCTGTCTCCACAATTACGACGACAAACTGTTGATCGACGAGCAAGCCATTTGGGTTCGCGAAGGTACCGCGAATAACGATCGTATCGGTCGTTGGGTTGACCTGAACATCGGTGAAATCGAGCTGACCGACCTCGCCGTAAATCTCCCCGTCCGAAAGCCGCAACTTCATCTGCAGTGTCTTGCGGGCGTCGTTGTCGGACGATCCCATTTCAGCAACTCTCCGACGAAAATTGAGGACAGTGCGCTCGGTGACGTTGAAGGCAACGTAAACCGGGTCTTGTTTGACCACTGTCGCCAGGACACCAGATTCCGGAGTGACCAAGTTGCCGGGTTTGATGTTGGAGCGGCCGATGCGCCCATCAATCGGCGACCTTATCTCGGTGTAGGAGTAGGTGATCTTGGCTTGCGTGAGTGCCGCCTCCGCTTGCAGAACGGAGGCATCCGCAACGCGCTTTTCAGCCAGGCGGTCATCTGCGGTTGCCTGAGACACCGTCTTTCGCTCCACGAGGATCTCGGCCCGTTTCAGGGCTGTTGTTGCGTTGAGCGCCTGCGCCTTGGCCGCCGCGAGGTTGGCCTCGGCTTGCTTTACTGAAGCCGCGAAAGGCTCTTGTTCGATGACGAAGAGCAGTTCACCTTCTTTCACTGTTTGGCCGTCTTGAAATGCTTGTTTGTCAAGAAAACCGGTGATGCGAGCCCGCAGGTCGACTCTTTGGACTGCCTCAACACGGCCAACAAAATCCGAAGACGGTGTGACATCCTTCTTTGCCGCCGCTACGAAGGTCACGGCAGGCAGCGGAGCGGCTTGCTTGGAGTCGGCTTCCTCCTCGGAGCGGGCCGGGCCAAGCAAGGTCACGAGCACGGCCAATCCGCAGACTGGGACAAAAAGACTTTGAAGGCACCGCCGGGTTGGGGAAAGCATCACGAACCCTATCCATATATAATTGATATTACAAACTTTCTTGACCGCTCAACACCCCGGCCGTCGTCACTGGCCCGACAAACCTGTTCAGCCCCTCGGCAATATGACTTGTGGATTATTCAACATCCTTTCGCCGTTGGACACAGTGCATTTGAGCAGCCCACACTCAATGGTCTAATCAATTGGTCAGGTCAACATCAGCTGTGATCCGAGGGGTTGCAAGGACATCGGCGCGTCGGTTCACGGGTGAAATTTGCATTTCGAGGGGGCCGAGTCAGTGCGGTCTCATAAGGTTTTATCGCATTCACTGCATGCGGATCGATGGCGCGCAAGTCGCGGCCAATAATCTCACCGCATAATCAGGGCATTACGGTGCGTATTTGCGTCACGATTGTCGGGCAATGTCCGGTCTCAGATGTATAGAGCGATTGGGATGCTCTTGGACTGGGTCTTGGACGGGAGGCCTTATTTTTTTGCGAACGATCAAGCAAACCCTCGGTCGCGCCATGGCACGCGCCTTGGCCGTACTCGCCGTCGTGGCGGGCGCGATTGGTTGTGCTTCGACCATTCGCATTCCTGTCCCGGTCGAGCTTGCCGACAAGGTGGAAGTCGCCGGTGTCGGGCAAGTCCGCGGCTGGGGCGATGCTCCCATGAAGAACATCGACCAGCTCGCCAAGCTCCGGCGCAAACAGATGAAAGCCAAGAGACCGGCATTCCTCAAGAAACGAATTCAGACGATATCCTATCTAGCGCTATCCGGCGGCGGCTCCAACGGGGCATTCGGCGCGGGCTTACTGAACGGATGGACGGCTTCGGGCAAACGACCGCAGTTTGAAATCGTCAGCGGAGTGAGCACCGGAGCGTTGATCGCGCCGTTCGCATTTCTGGGGCCTAAGTACGACAAGCCACTTCGTGAGATTTACACGCTTTACTCAACCAAGGACATTCTCGAGCCGCAGATACTTGCGGGTCTTTTAGGTGGGAATGCCGTGTCCAGCACGAAGCCTTTGGCGCGGTTGATTGCCTACTATGTTGACAGGGAGTTCATGGCCGCAATAGCTCGCGAGCATGCGAAGGGACGCCGCCTCCTCATTGGCACCACCAATCTTGATGCCGAGCGGCCGGTCATCTGGAACATGGGCGGCATCGCCCAGCGCAATACCGATGAAGCCCTGCAGCTGTTCCGTGACGTGCTGTTGGCTTCAGCAGCGCTGCCGGGATTGTTCCCACCGGTTTACGTGAAGGTCTCGTCGGGCGGCAAGACCTACGAAGAAATGCACGTCGACGGTGGCACCACGGAAAACGCATTTCTGTTGCCGCTGGACCTC
>JAUWFF010000040.1 GCA_030607105.1 Filomicrobium sp. | reverse complement strand
AGAAGTTGAGGGCGCTAAGAAACTGCCGCTCACCTAGCCAACGCCGTTCATCGACCAACACGCGGTACATCAGCGCAATCTGCGCCGCTGGTCCCCCAAACGAAAGCAGCCCAATCTTCAGCCATACACCGAGTGCCTCCGCATAACTGACGGGCACGCCGCTCTCCTGAGGTTTCTTATCAATTGCCCTCTTGCCCCTTTAGCCTCTCTGGATGACAAACCTCTGATACCACCAGCTGGAGCAACAGACGCATTTGGATGCAGGTCGGTCTGCAGCAAGCCGCCAAACTTCGCCAAAACCGCAATGTGCCGCTGAGCAATTTCCTTGCTTCTTTGAGGTAAATCACGCCGCCGAATTCGCAGCTGCGAGAAAAGCTGCGACTCGCCGTCACAGTCAGCTCACGACGCATGGCGAAAAAGTAATTCGATTCAAAGGCCACCAGCGTTAGCTGAAACAAACATCACGATCTCAAAGCTTGACCTCGTCGGTCAGCCGGTGTGACTTCGCCGCCGCCAGACAGGAGAGCACTCCGCGTAACGCGACGTGCATTCCTAATTAGCTAGACGGCAGTTATGTTTCTGGCACTACGTTGCGTTGGTACATTAATCTCATGGTCCGTCGGACGGGCGGACCAAGCGCCAAAAAAGCGAACTTTCTAAGCTTTCGGACAAACGATCCGAAGCTCAGAGTAATGTTGCGCCGCAACACTGCCGGCAACGCAGGGAGAATTAGATGCGCACGATCATTGTTGCACTCGTTGCCTTTCTGACATTTGGAGCATTCACCGCGCAGGCCGGCTGGACATGCAACGGACCGAGCTATGCCTGTAATGGCAACTCCTACGAGGTGGTGAAGAAGAAAACTTACAAGAAGCGCACTTACAGCAGCAACAAGCATTACTCGAAAAAGAAATACAGCAAGGTCAAGAAACCCTACGCAAAGAAGAGCTATAAAAAGAGCGCCAAGAAGACTAGTGCGAAAAAGAGCTACGGCAAGTCTTCTGGCAGTCAGCTTTCTGGCAAGGCCTCCTACTACTGGCAGCCGCAGAAAGTCGCCTCCGGCGGCTGGTTTAACCCGAAAGCAATGACCGCAGCCCACAAGACTCTGCCGTTCGGCACGCGCGTACGGGTCACTAACAAGCACAATGGCCGCTCGGTTGTCGTCCGCATCAACGATCGCGGACCCTACATTAAAGGCCGCATCATCGACTTGTCCAAAGCAGCCGCTTACAAGATTGGCATGCAGAACGCGGGCGTTGTTCCGGTGACCGTAACGGTTCTCAACTGATCAGTTAGCCTTATGCCTGCCGCCCGGCAGGCGCACCGAACGAAACAAGGGCGTTGGCTAGTGCCAGCGCCCTTATTTTGATTCCAAACGTTGTTGAACTGCCCGGCTGGGAAGAATGCATAAGAGGGTTACGGAGGCCAGCCGGGCAGTCTCGAATACCAGCTGCCCCCCTATCCTGCCGCCTGGTCCGAGCAGACGGCTGGACCTGCGAAATAAACGTCATATGAGGCTTGGTGCGGTTGCATCCCAACGCGCCGCCGGAAGTAAGTCTGCTCGGAGAAGTATTAGGTCATGAAGTATGGGCTAGCTGGGATTACCTTCTTCAGAGAACTCTCCAGTCAAAACACCTGCGGTCCTCTAATTCGCCGGTCATCGGCGCGAGAGTTCTACGCCGTGTCAAGAATGACGAGCCCACCGCCACCCAGTCCGTGGTAAATTCAGCGCACCCCGCGTCTCCGCCGATTGCTGATTGCGCAATGACCGCAAACTCCGATAATTTCCGCTAACATGCCGCACGAGCGCACCGCTATTACCTAGATACATCTGCTTGTATCCGCCTGAGTGAGACCCAATGCCGGAGCACACCATTCCAAGCGAGCGCGCTGCAGCGATCAACAAAATCCGCACCGCCATGATCGAAAAGAAAATGACCCAGGCTGAACTCGCCGACACCGCCTGTTGTCACGAGAAGACCGTGCAGAATCTCATTGCCGGCCGTCAAGTCCGCGACCAGACCTTGTTCGATGTCTGCGCGGTTCTGGGTCTCGACTTCGAATCCATCAAAGAGGCATGGAGCGGAGCTGTCGTCTCGGGCCCGATGGAGCTGAAGGGCGAGGGCGGCCTTGTCGCACCCGTCTACATGGGCGCCTACACCAAAGCCGCGGTCGACCACTACATCGGGACATATCTGACCGTCCGGCCCTCATTCTCTGAGCCCGAATCCTATGTGGCCTATCGTACCGACATCATCTGGGATCCTGCCTGGCCGAGCCTGCTGTTTGAGGAAAGCGACCGGCCAGACGTCGCCTACCAGCATCGCGGGCGTATCTACGTGCCGGCTTCTTCAATGTTCGTCCACCTGGTGTCACTAACCAAGGGAGCGATGCGCATGATCATGCTCTCCCAGCTCGACCAGACAGGCCACATGCGCGGCCTCATCACAACGCTAAACAAGCAGGGCGCGATCCTCATTCCGGTCTGCTCGCCAATCGTCTATGCCCAGCGCGACGACATCGCTCAAGAGGACCTCGGCGAAATTGCCCCACAGCACGTGCGTTACGGGACCTACCAGTCGCTGATCACTGAAGCGACAGCCCAGGGTTACGCCAAACTTATCGACTGAGTTGCCAAACACCGATTACGCCCGCCGCCGCAGCGGCGACGCCTCATCTTGGCCACCATCCCCGCCAACCGAATGCTGCTCGGGTTTGGTTTCGGCTGGAAGCTCGCACGTTCCCAACTGCAAATAGCGCTTCTGAAAATCCACACTCGATCGTCGGCCAACATCCATCAAATGTCGTTCAATCCACTTTCCAGCTTCTGATCGCCCCGCACTATGCAGATAGGTGAGAAGTCCCCAGTCTGGCAGCGCCTTTGAATCAGGTTTCAACACGCTCGTGTAACGGCCCGCCTCAATGAGATGGAACCTGTGCCGAGCAAGCCGCGCCATCGGCCCGCGTCCGGAAATCCACGCCGTCCTGCGGGTCTTCCGTGCCGTTTCGATGATTTCGATGTCGCGAAGAAAGGGTGCGTTGAATGTCAGCGTATTGGCATGGTCGCTGATTTCTCGTACCCCGGTCGGCAAAGCCCCAATTGTGGTTGGATTGATCTGCACAATCAGCGTATCGTCCACTGGACTTTCACCGGCGACCGTGACGAGATCCGGATTTGCAGAAAAGCCTCCGTCCCAATAGGCCCGCCCGTCAATCTCGACGGCATGGTGGAGTGTTGGCAGACACGTCGAGGCGAGCACGCTTTCAACGGTCAGCTCCGTGCGCCGGAAATGCCGGGCCTGGCCCGTTGCGACATCTGTCGCCGAGATCAGCAGCTCCACTGGTGAACGCGCCCTCAGGCGCTGGAAATCAAGATTTTCATTGAGCAGCCGGCGCATCGGATCGAAACCCAGCGGATTGAACTCATAGGGCGAAAGCAAGCTGGCCATCTGAGCCACCGCCGGCAGCCGGCTGAGACTGTAAAGGAACGGATTGAGCCTCATCAGATCGGGAACGCCCGCTTTGTGAACCCGGTGCCAGATCGCCCCGAGTTTCGCACGCGCAGCCTCAGGACCGCCTTCGGCAAGACCGTCCGCTAAGGCCACGGCATTGACCGCTCCGGCACTGGTGCCGCTTACCCAGCCAATCTCAATCCGGTCCTCTTCAAGCAACCGGTCAAGCACGCCCCAGGTGAATGCGCCATGCGCACCCCCGCCTTGCAGCGCGAGATTGATATGGATTTGTTTGTTGAATAACCCCAAATCCGGTACCCCACCGATATCACTTGTATCCCTTCGGGCGGCACAATTGCGGCGCTAACAAGAAGAAGCCCCGCAGATCGGGCACTCTTTCTTACTTTAGTTCGTTTGCGAACTAGACCGCATCTGGCAAAAACATAGGCAAACCAGCCGTACTCGCGGCGATGAAATCACAACGACCGACCCAACCCTATCATGCGCACTCCATGTACCTACCCCACGACCAGTAGCAAACGCTCGCCATACGCGGTAGCAGACCGTTGGCTGCACCAAGAGATGAAAGAAAATGCATATCAAGGTCCTAGACATAGCAAGCCGGGGATCGGGCTCACACAACGAAGACCGGGCAGGTTCCACCGGAAACCTTGCCTGGGTCATCGATGGGGCCACCGATCTCGTCGAGGAGCCTCTTGTCGGGGAGCACTCCGACGCCGCCTGGCTCGCCGAGCACACTCAGCGCAGCCTTTCGTCGATGGAGCAAGAGCAACATGATGACCTGGCTGAACTGCCCGCCGGGGTTTCGATGTACCTCGCCGACGCCTTCGCGCGGCACTCCCGCCGCCGACCGACCGCGCGCTGGGAGCACCCGTCCGCCGCCGCTATCATCATCCGCGCCACCAAAGACCATCTGGATTGGGTCAGCCTCGGTGACTGCGCTCTCATTGTTGAAACGCCCGCGGGCCTCAATTGTATCGGTGTTGGCGGTCCCGAAGCCGGCGACAGCAGGCTCGCATCAGCCTTACAGCGACTAAACATTAAACGAACACTGATCACCGAGGCCGAACGTAGGTCCGAGCTGCTTCCGCAGTTGCGCAAGGGGCGCGGTGAAAAGTTGAACCAGCCCGGTGGTTACGGCGTTATCTCGATTACCCCGCCACCACGTGAATTGGTCTCCACCGGCCGCTTGTCCGTTGCAAGCAGCTCACATGTCCTGCTGGCCACCGACGGATTGATGCGCCTTGTCGAAATCTTTAGGCGCTACGATGCGCAAACGCTCCTGGAAACCGCAAAGACCAAGGGCCTCGGCAGGCTCCTCCACGAGCTTCGCAGCCTTGAAGCCGACGACTCCGATTGTTTTGGGCACCCCCGCCTGAAGCAGTCCGATGACGCCACCGGACTGCTGATGCGTATTTGCTAGCTTGGCTGCCCCGAAAGCTACTTGCCGGCCGCCTCGCGCACGATGCCGTCAATCCACGTATCGATCTCCGATAGCACCGTGCCCGCCGCCTTGCTGTCACTGCCGCTGATACGGCGATAGCCGACAACCACTTCACCGGGCTTCGCCTTCTCTTCATAGACAAAAATGGAATAAGGACAAAAACCCATCGTCGCTGCATCAGCCTCCATGCTTTTGCGCGACAGCACCGCCGAACAAAACGTGAAGTACTTGGCACCCAAATAGATTTCTTTGCCCGCGCCGACATCCTTGCCGGTCCGCTGCAGCATGCCCCCCACATCGCCCTTCATGTCGATCACGAGGCCACGATCGACAATCGTCGATTCCACGTCAAATGCAACCTCATCAAAGGCTCCCTTGACCGTGTAGGTCTTAAGCCCCGCCGCAGTTGCTGCTGTCATGAAACAAACAAGACCGGTAAGAAATACAAGTGCTCGCATGGATGTCTCCCCAGCTCCGAAGTGATTTGTTCGTTTGAACACGCTCCCGGCCGGAGCCTTAACGGAAAGCGTGCCTGCAACCTATGAACGAAGCCAAGTATTCGCAGTTTGACATATATCAGTTCCAGCATATTTGATCCAGGCGCCTTGCACATCACTTAGTCGATGCCCAGATCGCGGAACTTCACCGAGAGACTGTCGAGTATTTCGCCGTCCATGTCTTTAAGCGTCAAAGACAGCTTGCGCAGCCGCCAATCAATATCCACCAGCCCGAAGTTTTCCTGGTTATACATCTTGCTCATGCGCTCACGCGTCTTGCCGTCCTTGGCTGGGCCGTAGGAGCGATTCAATGAGCTTGATGTCATTTCAGGAAGCCGCTGGCCGTTCTCCAACTCGGTCTGATAGAGCGCTCCATTGTGCCGGTCCCCCGACAGCAGCACTATACCTCGCGCGCCCGTGTCATCTATGAGTTCGAGAAAGCGGTCTTGCTCGAGCGGCAGATTGCCCCATCGCTCAAAGCCGTGACCGTCCGCCAGCATCTGCACGGATGTCGCAATCAACCGAACGTCCGCGGCCTCATACAGCTGCTCTTCAAGCCACTCCCACTGGGCATCACCGAGCATGGTCCGCTCCGGGTCCTCAATCGGCTCGTAACGACCCCAGTACTTGAAGCCTTTTGTCTTGCGCTTCAGCTTGGAGCGAAACGAGCGGGTATCAAGCATGATGACCTGTACCCGCTTCCCCTCCGGCCCAAAGATGCGTGAATAGTAGATGCCTTCATCGTAGGCCCTCTCCGGCTTCATCTGCCAAAAATCATGAAACAGCCTGGCGGAAATCTCCGTGTGGGGGAAATCCGCGCCCATGTCGTTGCCGCCATAATCATGATCATCCCAGGTAGCCAGGAACGGCATCGCCTGTCGCGCGCGGGCAAGTTCTGGCCGTACCGACTGATCCCGGTAAGCCTGGATAAGCTCCTTCGCATCGCGCTTCTTGAAGTCCCCGTAGACGTTGTCACCAAGCATCATGAACAGTTGCGGACGCGGCTCCAGCCGCAAAATACTGTCCCAGATGGGCTGCGGCTGACGCTGACCAAGACAGGAGCCCACACCGATGCGCGTCAACGTCTTGGAAGCATCGAGTTTCAGCCACGGTGTTTGCGGTGCAACAGATCGCACGCCCGGCAACACATCCAATCGCCGCCCCGCGTCGACACGTTCGCTTTCCGGGACTGTTTCGGCAGTGACTTTTGCAGCTGAAACGGCCGCCTCCTCATCGCCCCTTTGCGCCACCGGTCCCAGGCGCAACAGCACGAGCGTCAGTCCTAAGGCGGCAACGCCAAGAAGCATGCCCAAAAACAGCATCGTGAACGGTCTGGATTTTCGACCGCTTGGCTGCCGACCATAGCCACGATCAAGAGTCACGCCTTCTGTGTCTGGCTCGTCGTCATGAGACCCGTCGCCCACTTTCTGCTCCGTCAACAACCAGGACATCCGCGACCAAGTTCTTTCACGGCCAAGTCATAGGAACAAGTCGGTGGTCGAATTTATCGAAACGCGGCGGCGATGGACCCATATCAGGCAGCAATGTCGACTTCCGCCTGCTGAAGCCTCACAACCCTCAAGTCAACGCGCAGCGGCTGGCGTGTGCGCTGTATTGCTTCTGCACGATCAATGCCCCAGATCAATTTTTGCGGAGCGAAGCCCCAGTCAAGGTTGAGGCGAAGATCAGCAGCAGCAGCAACAGCCGAATTCAGGAACTCGAATCCACGATCAAGCAGCCGCGCCTTCAACCGCCGCGACTGCAGCGTATCAATGAGGCACCACAATCTGAGCAGGATGATACCGCCTTGTGCGGCTTCCCCATCAAATATCTTCCAGAACGCGCCTTCAATCATGCCTCGATCGCTGTCATCCGCACCCTCGAAGAACACCCTGGCTTGCTCGGCCTCAACAACTGCTCGCAGCGCTATCGCCATTTCGCGGGCGCCGACCAGCGGAACATCGCTTTGATCAAAGGTCCTTGTCATCACGCACCCTTTCCCGGCAACGGCTGAGCAGCTTCTTTGCCCGGCCCCGAAAAAACCGTCCAAGGCGAACCGGTAAGCAGGATGATGTCTTGCGGCGTTTGTCCTGGGCGCGGCGCGACGAAGTCAACCTCATGGCCGACGAGGCGGCCATTAGGATTTACGACCTCATTGCTTCCGAAACGAACTTTGCGCCCATCGATCGTCTTAATGACGCCGACCTTCAGCGACTCGTGAAATTTAATGATCCGCCCTTGCATTGGTACTCTCCAGAATCTGGGCGGTACGTTGCTTGGAAACGAACACCGCCGGTTAGCGGTGTTTGGAGAGTG
>JAUWFF010000313.1 GCA_030607105.1 Filomicrobium sp. | reverse complement strand
CCCGTCTGGAGGCGTGGCGACTGCGGACAATCCTTTCGGCAAAGCCGAGGAGCTGCCATGGAAGACGTTCACAGCGCGCCTCGTGCAACTTGAGAAAGCCTCGGTCCTGCCAATCTTCTTCGAGGGACAGAACAGCGTACTGTTTCATGCGGTCAGCCGAGTTTCACTGACATTGAGGCTATCTCTTTTGGTCTCCGAGTTTCGCTATATGCCGGGCTCGACGTTCAACGTCTATGTCGGCGAAGTGACACCTTTCCAAAAGCTCAAGGGCAATGGTAACCGCTTGGAACTGACCCGCGAACTCTACTTTATGGTCCGCCGGCTAGACCCCGCGGCGGCCGGCAAATCCAACAAGGAGCTAGAGCCGACGCCCGCCGACCAGCGCCCGACCTACCCCTGGGACTGACTGACCCCGGCTGGTCTAGGCTCCGTCGACAACGGGGAGCCCGTTGTCCTGTCCCCATTCCGCCCAGCTGCCGTCATACACGCCTACATCTGGATGACCGATAGCGGCAAGCGCCAGTGACAGTATCGATGCAGTGACGCCGGAGCCGCAGGTCGTCACCATTGGCCCCTGGGTATCAACCCCAGCGGCCGCGAATGCTTCCTGGACCTCAGCAGCCGATTTCAGCGTGCCATCTGGATTAGTCAGTTGCGCGAACGGCAGATTCTTGGCGCCAGGCATGTGCCCCATTCGCAGCCCGGGTCGCGGCTCAGCTTCTTCGCCCCGGAAACGTGCCGCGGGGCGGGCGTCGATTATCTGCGTGCTGCCCGTGCTGACGTAGCCTTTGACATCATAAAGGTCCGCCACCAGCGCTGCGTTGAAGCGCGGCGTGAAATGGGTGCGCGCGCGCTGCTTCGCTGGACCATCTTCGAGAGCACGTCCTTCAGCCTTCCACTTGGGCAAGCCGCCGTTCAAGACCGCGACGTCCTTGTGTCCCATGGCCCGCAAACTCCACCAGGCGCGTGCTGCCGAGTAGATTCCGGTGGTGTCATAAATCACGACCCGCACACCATCCCCAATGCCCATCTCCTTCATGCGGCTCGCAAACTTGACCGTTGAGGGAAGCATGTGCGGCAGGTCGCTTGCTTCGTCGCTGAGTTCGTCAATATCGAAGAACTGCGCGCTGGGGATATGCTCAGCCAGAAACTCCCGGCGACTGTCACGATTCATCGTCGGCAAATGCCAGGAGGCATCCAGGACAGCGATATCAGGGGCGGACAGGTGGTCGGCCAGCCATTCGGTCTCGACGATCGGTTCGCGGCCCGTCGTTGTCACTATTCGTGTCCTCCCATGTCTCTCTGTAGGGTTTGTCCCGCTTGAACAGATGAGCCTACCCAGTTCATTCGGCGTGGGGATCAATGAAAACCTCTGGCAGGGCGGATCCGCTGCCTTCTAGCCAGTGCGGTGTTGGCAGCCCCTTTTCGCGCAGGAATGCGGGATTGAAAAGCCTGGATTGGTAGCGCGTACCGTAATCGCAGAGTATTGTGACGATGGTTTTTCCCGGTCCGAGATCTTTTGCAAGACGGATCGCACCAGCGACGTTGACACCCGACGACGGCCCCATGCAAAGCCCTTCGTCGCTGAGCAGTTGAAAGGCCTGCTGAACGGCGTCCGCATCGGGAATCCGATAGGCCTTGTCAACTTCCACATCTTCCAGATTGGCCGTGATCCTCCCTTGGCCGATGCCTTCGGTGATCGACGAACCCTCGGATTTTAACTCGCCCGTCGTATAGTAGCTATACAACGCAGCCCCCGGCGGATCCGCGATCCCGATGGTGATGCCGCGGTTCTTGGCTTTTAGGCCCATGGAAACACCGCCAAGCGTCCCTCCTGATCCGACCGCACAGATGAACGCATCGACACTGCCGTCCGTGTCCGACCAAATCTCCTCGGCCGTGGTCTCGATATGTGCCAGCCGGTTGGCCACGTTGTCGAACTGATTTGCCCAGACCGCGCCTGCCGACTCAGTCTCATTCAGCGCTGTCGCAAGTCGCGCGGAATACTTCACGTAGTTGTTGGGATTGCGATACGGCACCGCGGGCACTTCGACGAGTTGGGCGCCAAGAAGCCGCAGCGTGTCCTTCTTTTCCTGGCTTTGCGTCTCAGGAATAACGATCACGGAACGAAAGCCCAGAGCATTGGCAAGCACCGTAAGGCCGATGCCTGTATTGCCGGCGGTGCCCTCAACGATCGTACCGCCGGGCCTCAGAGTGCCCCTGTTGATGGCGTCGTTGATGATGAACAGCGCCGCGCGGTCCTTTACCGACTGGCCTGGATTCATGAACTCAGCCTTGCCGAGAATGGTGCAGCCGGTCGCCTCCGAAGCTCGCCTCAACTTGATAAGCGGAGTCCTGCCGACGGCCTCGACCAGACTGTTCTTGATTTGCACGCGAAGCCTCCAGTGGCGGGCAACTGCCGGCTGTCATCCCCGGCTAAGCGGCATTTAACCTAATCGCTGCATAGGCCGCCCGCAACATGCCGCCGAAGTCAAAAAAACAATGAGCCAGTAGCGCTGGCCTGACCGTCCGGTGGCCCAAGCCTTGTCACCTGCTCCGCACCGAGACGGTTCTTAACTAGTGGTTAACCGGCCAAGCCTACCCTCGATTGCAAATCACAGGTCGGCAAATATCCACCCCGAGGGCCTGGCCGAGAGGGATCAAATGGCGATCACCAACCTTTTGAAGTCCGGGCTCGCCTTGACGGTTGTGGCGCTCGCCCCCGCTCTTGCGCAGCCAGCTTCGGCAGCCGGCATGGCGAGCGAGCTCAGAGATTCATATTTTAGCCCAATCAAAGCTGTGACGCCTGAGGCCGACCCATGCTACCTGCGCGCGGATGTCGGCTATTTGCTATCCGGAGACACCAACGTCAGCGCCGGCTACGCCGGCGGCATCCGGCAATCTTCCTTGGACGACACCTGGTTGGTCAATGTCGGGGGCGGTTGCCGCTCCGGTTCCGAAGGTCTGCGAGCTGACGTTCTTTTTGGCTACCACGGTGAGCGCGACTTTGCGGGCACTGCGGGAGCCGCCTCTGGGGCGGCCGGTCCGAATACAAACGAGCCGCTGTCGACTTCGTTGAAGAGCTACACGCTCATGTTCAACACTTATTACGACTTTGGCCAAATTCGTGGCTTCGTGCCTTACCTGGGCGCCGGTATTGGCGCAGCCTATCACGTTGTCGATGATGTGTCCTTCGCAGGCGGTCACACCGAGGGGGACGAAACAACGTCCTTCGCCTGGGCTCTCATGGCAGGCCTGGGCTATCAGGTCTCA
>JAUWFF010000115.1 GCA_030607105.1 Filomicrobium sp. | reverse complement strand
ATATTAAGGGCCTTGGCGTCGCGGACATAGGCCATCATGGTGATGCCGATCCCGCTCGAATCTCCGGCGACGGCATCGGACCACTCAATCGCCGTCGGCAGCCGCTTGGCTTCACCGGAGACTGTCAGTCCACGGGGTTTGAGAAGGGCGTTATTGAAGGTGGTCCATGTGCCCATGCCGGAAATCGGGGCGTAGACGTTGATCCTTCCGGGTGGCTGACCCAGTTCGGCCCAATCGGTGACCTCTCCCGCGAAGATCTGCGCGATGCGATCGAGTGAAAGGGAGATCAAGGAATTCTCCCGATTGACCAGCACAACCAATGCATCGAGGCCGAAGACGTGCTCGTTGCCAGCAGCACGCATGTTGAAGCCTTGGGCGGCGAAGCGGCCTGATTCCTGGTCGTTGATCGGGCGGCTGGCCCAGACCAGATCGGCCTTGTCCTCAAGCAACGCATCCAGACCAGCAGGAACACCGTGGCGCATAATCGTCACCCGGCCGGTTTCATCGCCGGCGCTCCCGGTCAGAGTGAAGACCAGATCGCGGTCGTCCTTGCCGACGGATTTCTCAAGGCTCAGTCCTTTGTTGGCGGCATAAGATGCAATCAGCTCCGGCATGAACTGGGTGCCGATAGCGCTGCCTCCGATGAAGGTTGCCTGACCGAGCCCGGCCGTGGAGGCTGAGGCTGGGCGTGCGGTGGTTGTTTGCGGCGCGGTGCCGGGGAGCCGGCCTTTGGCCGTCGGACATCCGCTGCCGACGCAATCGAAGCGCTCACTGTTGATTTCGAGCAGTCCGAGGTCGGGCGATTTTATGATGTAACTTTTGCCGTCAAAGGCTTTGAGTGTGCCTTTGATCTCGAAGCCGCCGCCCTTCATGCGCAGCGTGATCTCGGCAGCGATAGTCGCGCCTGGAACCAAGAGCAGCAGAGAAATAACCGCCAGGAATATTCCGACTGCGGCATTCCTTATCATTACAAACACCCACACTTTCAGACGATCCCCACGTCAACAAAGCACGATCGGCAGAAGTTTAGCTTTTTTGCGGCAAAGACGATGCCCGAAGTCATTTCGGCGGCTAGTAGTTATCGGGATACACTAGGCTGGGCTCGCTTCGGAGAGCGCTGTTCAATCAAGAACGGGCAAGGCTGATTTTCGTCAGCGCGATAGCTGCGGGAATTGTTACTTCCGGAGCGATGTGTTTGGTTCGGCGGTGTTTGCTTGGTCAATAAGAGAGGTTGTGAAATGCGGCTCATCCGCTTCGGTGCTGCAGGTAGTGAAAAGCCCGGGGTCCTCGATACCGACGGCCGTGTGCGGGACGTTTCGCATCTGGCAGTCGACTATGCCGGCGAGGGGCTTGCTCCGGAGGCACTCGACAAGCTGCGGCAGCTTGATCCTACAAGCCTTCCCGTCGTTGAGGAGGGAGTGCGTATCGGCCCGCCGGTCGGCTATACCCGCAATTTCATCGGCATCGGTCTCAACTACGCAGACCATGCGGCCGAAGCCGGACTTCGCATTCCGCGCGAGCCGGTGATCTTCAACAAGACCGGGAACTGCATCGTCGGGCCAGATGATGATGTGATGATGCCGCGAGACTGTCAGAAGCTAGACTATGAAGTTGAGCTGGCGTTCGTCATTGGCAAACGCGCCCGCTACGTGGAGGAGTCGGAGGCACTTTCGTATATCGCCGGCTTCTGCATTTGCAACGATGTCTCCGAGCGCCACTTCCAGACTGAACGGTCCGGACAGTGGACTAAAGGAAAGTGCTGCGAGACGTTCGGACCGCTGGGGCCTTGGCTGGTCACTCCGGACGAACTGGACATCGACAACCTGGGGCTTTGGTTGGACGTCAACGGAGAGCGGCGGCAGACCGGCTCGACGGCGAACATGATTTTCAAGGTCCCTTATAAGCTAGCCTACATCACGCAATTCATGGTCCTGGAACCTGGGGACGTCGTTACCACGGGGACACCGCCGGGAGTGGCACTCGGGATGAAGGAGCCGCAGTGGTTGCAGGTTGGTGACATTATGCGCCTTGGCATCGATGGGCTGGGCGAGCAGCAGCAAAAGGTGGTGGCATTCCAGCCTTAACTTGGTGTTGTCTTGGGGGGGGGCATGCAAAAGAATTGGGCCGCGCGGTGCGCGACCCAAACAGTTCTGGTCCCAAAAGGAATGAAAGGACATTAGTAGCTCTGTCGGACCTTTGCCTTGTGCTGTTGATAGCGCATTGACTTGCGGGTCTTGCTCCACTTCTTGGCGTCGAGGTTGTCGGCGGCAATGGTGCTTTGTCTTTCGAGCTGTTCGAGTTCCTTTAGTGCCTTGGGTGAGGCAGGCGCCGCACCGGTGGCAAAGAGCTGGCGGGATGACTTGAGGTAAGCGGCGTTATCCTGAAGCAATTTGCGAGCGGCGGCGAGGTCGCCCTTGTCGCGCAAGTCAACGGCCTTTTCCGAACTTTCGGTGGCGATCTGCGTTGTGACTTCGCTGAGTACTTCTTTGTTGCGGCTTGCTTCCTGCCTCGCCTTGTCGTCGGAAATAGACGCGTTAACATGAGCCGTCGTCTTGCGGCGTTCGCCGGCCTGCAGATCAAGATACTGGGTTTCGATGTGGGCGACGGCGACGTCGTCGACTGGTTTTGATCTCGCGGCGTCCAGTTCCACGACCAGATAGCGTTCGTTCAATGCGGTCAGCTGGTTGAGGCGGAGTTTGATGCGCGAACCATCGATATTGGCGTCGCGGCCGAGCACGCGTACAGGGCGGAAGCCGGCGCGCACCTCGATAATGATTTCGATGTCCTTCGCGGCGATCGACAGCGTATCGCCGAACTCCGAGTTGAAAATCTTGATGAGGTCGTCGGGTGTTTCCGCGAAGGCATGGTTGCCGTCGCTGGCGAGCGCGAGGCGCTGCATCAGGTCTTCATTGTAGCCGAGTCCAAGGCCGATGGTTGTCACCGAGATGCCCTTGCCACCAAGCTTCTGACCGAGCTTGGCCAATTCCGCAGGGGATGATGGGCCGACGTTGGCGAGGCCATCAGACATCAGGATAACGCGATTGATCCGGCGGTCGCTCATGAAGCGCTCGACCTGACGGCCTCCTTCCTTGACGCCTGCGAAAAGTGCCGTGCGGCCATCGGCTGTCAGGCGGTCGATCGCCGAGGTGAAGAGCTCATGATTGCTGAGCTGGCGGGCGGGCTGCAGAATGTTGACTTTGTGATTGTAGGCCACCAGCGCGACGACGTCGTCGTTGCCGAGACGCGATAGGGCCATGCGAGCGGCCTCCTTCGCCGCGGTGATGCGCGGGCCGCGCATCGAGCCGGAACGGTCAAGGACGAGGCCAACGTTAATGGGAGGGCGGTTTTCGCTTGCCTCATGGGCAAGCGCTTTGAGGTTTAAGCGGAGATAGACTTTGCCTCCATTCGAAGGAATGACCGACTGGCCGAGGCCAGCAGACAGCTTCACCTCGGAAGCATGGGCTGGAGTGAAGCCAGCGAGGAACAGGCCTACAGCAAGTGCAAACACGCTGAGGCTGAGGACAAGTACAGCGGTCAAGACCGCGTTCTTAATCGGATTGAGTATCGACATGCCGCAACAGCTCCTGAAGACCGACTCAAAAGATGATCAAAAGCTAAAGGACGGGTGCGGCGGAATGGCGCTGCGCTTGTGGCGAAACCGGGATCAATCGCGGCAAAAGAGGGTAGCCCGTGCGCTGTTGGAGCGAGAGGGCGAAAGGGCGATCCTGGCGGCGGTTTCTTGTATGCAAATTCACTGACTAGACGCCGCCGGAATTGCCGTCCGTCTTGCGGGAAGAGGGACCGCGATCCGAGCCATCCCAGCCGGCGAGCGTGTCTTTGATCTGTTGCCAGGCGGCGGCCTCACCAAGGTCGACCTGGCGAATGATGCTATCGACGGCGCGCAAGCGCTGCAGCAAGAGCTGTTCGCCTTGGTTGAGTTCGCGGCCGTCCTGGTGGACCTGTTCGAGCTCGCCAATCAAGTATGGGATCAGCCCCAATTCAGGGAATAGCAAGAGGACCGGGAGCAGCTGACTCACCTCGGACATGACGCGCTCGAGGAGATCGGTTGCGCTTTGCTGATCGGGCCCGATTTCGCTACGCAGTTCGGAATACCTTTTGCTGAAGGCCTTATCCTTGCCGTAGGCAAACGCGTTGACCAGCTCGTCGAGATGCCGGTTCTGATTGCAATGATGCTTGAGTACTTTCCAAGCATCCATCGCGGCTGGCCAGACGCCGTCGGCCGTCAAGCGCCGGCGGATATACTCCGGGTTAATAAAACCCAAAGTGCTTAAGAACTGCCCTTCAAAATAGGCTCGATAGTCATGCGACTCGCGGTCGGTGTCCGCAATGTGCGGGTTGTGATGGGCATTGGGTGTGTTTGCGCGCTGCGGCGATGGCGGGTCGTAGGAACCATCGCTTTGCTCCGTCAGTAGCTGTGTGCGCGGGGCATCGACCTGCTTGGGCGGCGGCGTGAGATTTGATGATTGTGTGCTTCCGTCCGCGTCAAGAAGTGGCCGGTCGTCGAGCCAGGTTCCAGTGGTCGGGTTGGCTGCGGCGATCAAGCAAAGCGTCTTGTAGAGATCCTTGTGGACGTAGAAGCGATCCTCTTCGTCGCGGCGGCGGTCAGGAACAACATAACTGAGCACCGAGCCAGCGTTCAACGCGCGCCGGACTATTGCAACCTGTTCGGGCTCGATCTCTCTCAGGCGAACCTCAGAAGTCAAATCTCCGTTTTCGTTGATTGGGTGCATGTTGTGCAGCACGACCTCTGCATGGTCGCCGACATGGGGCTGCAGGGCCACCGTCATAAGACGCTTCAGTTCGGCGATCCGGCGATGGTCCTTGTCGGCTTCGTAATGGCGGCGAGCGATAATCGAAAGGAATTCGAAGAGTTCGGGCCGGATCAGATAACGAGCGGGATTATATTCGTCACGGGTCACGGCCCCGATCGTCGCGCCTGCGTTCAAGACCTTGGCGACCGCGGTGCGGTTCGCGGCGGTCTCTTGCGGTAGGATAATCTCCTGCGTGTAGCCGCTTTCGGCCGCGATCGGGTGCATGGCCTCGATGACGGCGTGGGCGGCTTCATAAGGGTGCGGCTGAAGCGCGGCCTCCATGACCGACTCCAGTTGCTGGGCGGAGCGCGGCTGGTGGCGAGGCACATCTTGGAGCGGTGAGCGGATCGCATTGGCGCCGAACAGGCCCGACATGAAGACGAGGGCGTCAATTGCAATGGCGATGGCCAGTGCGAGATAGGCAAGGCGGTTGCCGTCGCTAAAGGCATTCCATGTGACGACAAAGCGGTGGGCCTTATCGTCCCGGTTCAATTCGGCGAGGTTGATCTTGGTTCGCAGTTCATCGGTGTCGGCACTCGGCAGTCCGGAGTCGGCGAGGCATTTGCGGGCGAAACTAAACAGAGCGTCGGTTGATCCCAGTTTCTCAAGGTGTTCGCCGCCGGCGCAATTGGCGCCAAACACTGCGACGCCCTGGTTCAATGCGAATACGCCGGTGGCGGCCTCGCTGGTCGCCTTGGGATCGCAATCGATTTTGCGGACGCTTTGTTTGGTGTTTGGCGTTGCCAGCATGGCGCCGAGCAGCTG
>JAUWFF010000219.1 GCA_030607105.1 Filomicrobium sp. | reverse complement strand
GCTGGAAGAAGTTAGCCTGGAGGCGGGCTGCTTCAGGAAGCGTCTTGGCGCGGGCGATCGATTCAGCAGCGTCAAAGGCGGCCTGGGCATTGACGGTGGTGTTGTGCACCATCTTGTCGCCGATTGCCTTGGCGCCAGCCTGGGCAGCGAGGAAGACTTCTTCAACGGCCTTGGCGCTGTCCTGAGCGACAACATTCAGCTTGGTGAAAGCTTCGCGCGATTTGTTGACACCCTCTTCGGCGAAAGCCTGGAGGTTTTCGGGGATGCGGGCTTCTTTGGCTGCTGCAAACATGTCTTGAGCCTGGCGGGTGAACTGTTCGTTCATTTGAGGTTGCTCCTTCATCGGGTCTGTTGGCGTGGTGCTCGCGAAAGGCGATGCGATTTGTTGGGTTCGGTTTGCAGCGGGCCCAGTGAAGTGCAGGAAGAAGTGAAGGGGTACTGCGTTTCCGATGTTCGGCAATATAGTGCGATTGATTGTGCAGCGCAACAAAGAACTGCGCTCCCGACCGCTAGACCTTTGTACAAACGGGACTTTGAGGTGTTTTGTGTACAGCATCGAGACCCCCACTGACGGGTGTTTCAGCGTACGTTGCGATGCAGCAAGGCGGCGCGGTCATCTGGTTCGCAAGCGCGGAAAACTGCGTTTGGAGTCAGAGGCTTGCAGGTTAATTGATAGAGTGGAAGAGGTCCCGGTACTGGAGCGCCGAGCGGTCAAACAGGATGTCATGCGGACGAAGGGGCCGAGCCAGGGCAAGCCCTTCCAGAGACTGACACCGCGACAAAGCGACATAGGCCTGACCGTGGGCAAAAGTCCCGCGACCGAGGTCGATGTATGCCCGGTCGAGGGTCAGGCCCTGAGATTTGTGTATCGTCAGCGCCCAGGCCAGACGCAGGGGGAACTGCGTGAACGTGCCGGCGATCGTCTCGACGACCTTTTCGGTAGATTTGTCATAGGCATAGCGGCGTTGCTCCCAGGCCACCGGCTCGATCTCGTATTCGCGGTCGGAGATTTCGATCCAGACCCGATCTTCGGTGAGCCGAGATACGCGGGCGATAGTGCCGTTGACCCAGCGCCGATCGGGGTCATTGCGCAGCATGATGACTTTGGCGCCCGTCTTGAGGACTAATGTTGTGTCGGTGGGCTGAGCGCTCTGGTTGAATTCGCCCGTGAGGTTGGCCTGATAGGCGTGGGGCTTTGTTTCGAGGGCCTCGAGGTAGGCGAAGTTGATGCGCTGAGCGGCGGCGTTTGTCGGTGTCAGGATCACGTACGGATCGCCTTCACTAAGCGTTCTGATTGGCGAAACACGCTGATTGAGCTGCTCGAGGTCGGACTCATTGGTTTCGCCCTCTCGAATGCGGTTGAGGACGCTGATCAGGTCTTCATCGGACTGGCGGAATACCTGATTTAGTTCGATCAGGGCGGTGCCCGGGCCCTCACCGAGAGAGGAAACAGAAAAGAAGAAGGGTCCGCCATAAGTGGATTCCAAATGCTCGGCGACCTCGGCTTCCTGGACCACGGGTGGAAGCTGATGGAGGTCGCCAAACAAAACCAGCCGGCAGCCACCGAAAGGCTCGCGGGCGCGGCCGCGATTCAGCCGCAGGGACTGGTCGATGGCCCACATCAGATCAGAGCGGACCATGGAGACTTCATCGATGATGATGAATTGCAAGCGCCGCATAACGCGGCCATTGCGGCTGCGCTTGATATCTTCCGGCCGGATCAGGCGTGGCGGAAGGCCAAAGAAAGAATGGATTGTTTGACCGCCGATGTTGATGGCCGCCAGACCTGTCGGTGCGAGAATGACCATCTCGTGCGGGAGCATGTCGCGGATGGCCCGCAACAGCGTCGACTTGCCGGTGCCGGCTCGCCCAGTGACGAACAGATGGCCGTCGTCGTTCCCGATGAAATCGAGGGCGGCCTGGTACTCGTCCGTAGGGGTTAGGCCCTGCGGCCAGAGGGTGGCTAAGTCCATCATGAAAACCGAGTATTGGTGTTCGCGGGGCGTGTCAAAGCCGGTGACCGGCTGTCAACAAGAGCCTCTTTTGAATGGCAGGAGCATATAATCCGGGTGCGCCATGGACTTGCTCCTGGCAAATCCATGGGCTCTTGATGGGCCTTCTACAAAGGCAACCACACCGGGAAGGAACGCTCATGGCCGGTTATACGCCGCGGCCGATCGATACCCGTGACGTGGAACTTGGGTCTAATCTTTCGGAGCTGACCGAGAAGCTGGCGGAGAACGCTCACGAGAACTGGGCGCAAATGCGCTTACAGGAGGGCTGGAGCCACGGTCCAAGCCGTGATGACGAAGCGAAACGGCATCCCAACCTCGTGCCGTACGACGAGTTGTCGGAAAAGGACAAGGATCTCGATCGGGGCACGGCAATGGAAACGCTCAAAGCCGTGCTGGCGCTCGGATATGTGATCAAGAAGCGTTGAAGCCGGCCACGTCAGGCCACCTTGCTTTCAGCGTCGCGCTTGCGTTCCTGCTTCTTACGCTCACTAGGATCGAGCCAGCGTTTTCGCAGGCGAACGTTTTCCGGCGTGATCTCGACGAGTTCATCGTCGGCAATGTAACTGAGCGCCGCTTCTAGCGACAGCTTCATGGGAGGTGACAGAGTCAATGCTTCGTCTTTGCCCGAAGCCCGAACGTTGGTGAGTTTCTTGGCTTCGATGACGTTGACGATGAGATCATTCTCGCGTGTGTGCTGTCCGATGATCATGCCTTCGTAGACCTTGGTCTGCGGGCCGATCATCGCCGGACCGCGATCCTGAAGATAGAATAGTGAGTATGCCGTTGCATCCCCGGTGCCGTTGGATATCAAAACGCCAGTCCGGCGGCCGGGGATCTCGCCCTTGTGGGGCGCGTAGGCGTGGAAGAGGCGGTTCATGACGGCAGTGCCGCGGGTGTCAGAAAGGAGTTCGGATTGGTAACCCAGCAGACCACGAGTCGGAACGTGGAACACAAGCCTTGTGCGGCCGCCGCCAGACGGCTTCATCTCGACCATCTCGCCTCGGCGTTCCGACAGCTTTTTCACGACGACACCGGTGTGCTCGTCGTCGACGTCGACGATAATTTCCTCGATCGGCTCAAGTCGCTGGCCAGTCTCATCATCGATCTTGAAAACGACGCGCGGTCGCGAAACGGTTAGCTCGAAGCCTTCGCGGCGCATGTTCTCAATGAGGATGGCAAGCTGAAGTTCGCCACGGCCGGAGACAATGAAGGCTTCCTTGTCTTCAGACTCTTCGATGCGAATGGCGATGTTGCGTTCGATTTCGCGCATCAGGCGGTCGCGGATGACCCGGCTTTGGACTTTGTCGCCCTCCAGGCCGGAGAATGGTCCGTCGTTGATGCGGAAGGTCATCGACAGCGTCGGTGGATCGATCGGCTGCGCGGGGATCGCGGTGTCGACCGATGGGTCGCAGATGGTGTCGGCGACCGTGGCTTCGCTCATTCCAGCGATGGCGATGATATCCCCGGCTTCGGCCAAGTTGACGGCCGTGCGTTCGAGTCCGCGGAAGGCGAGCACCTTCGATACACGGAAATTCTCAATCAATTTGCCGTCACGGCTCATGGCCTTGACGGTCATGTTGGGCTTTACGGCACCAGACGTGATGCGGCCGGTGAGGATCCGGCCGAGAAATGAGTCCGCTTCAAGCGTAGTGGCGATCATCCGGAAAGGGCCCTCGTGAACGGCCGGGGCCGGTACATGCGAGAGGATGAGGTCGTACATGGCTGACAGGTCTTCTTGCGGCCCTTCCGGGTCTGTCGCCATCCAGCCGTTGCGTCCAGAGCCATAGAGAACCGGGAAGTCGAGTTGTTCGTCGTCGGCGCCGCAGTTGGCGAAGAGGTCGAAGATTTCATTGAGGACATCGTTGTGGCGTTCGTCGGGACGGTCGATTTTATTGATCACAACGATCGGGCGCATGCCCTGCTTTAGCGCCTTGGTGACGACGAACTTCGTCTGCGGCAGCGGACCCTCAGACGCGTCGACCAGGACAATGCAGCCGTCGACCATGTTAAGAATGCGCTCGACCTC
>JAUWFF010000071.1 GCA_030607105.1 Filomicrobium sp. | reverse complement strand
CCCTTTTACGTCACGCACTTCACGCTCTTCTCGTCGAAGCCGCACACCGGCGGCGGCCCTTACATTGTCGAAGAGACGTTTCCGCTGTTTGGCGGTGGATACGATAAAAAGGCCGGCAGGCTCGATCCCGAACCGACTTGTTGAGTGCACGCCGCCCGCCGGTGTCATGGCGGCGACATTGACAGACTACGGCTGGTTGCATTCATAATGCAATTCGGCCAACCATCCATTATGGCGCTGCGCTTGAGGCCTTCACGCTCCCAACGAAGCTGGTCTCAATGCATTCTTGGGCAAAAACAGCCCGCCGGCGATAAGGGGCGCCGCCAACTTCATTGCCTCGCCCACGGTCTACCTGCAAAAAAGAACAAAAGCCGAAATCGGACAAATCCAACCAGGACAGGAGACCCGCCCGTGTCATCGGATGAAATTCTCTACGAGGTTCGCGACAATATCGGACGGGTGACGTTCAATCGGCCCGAAGCCCGCAATGCCTTCACCTTCGACATGTACCCCCGGCTCGGCCAGATTTGCGCCAACGTGCCTGAAGACGGTTCCGTGCGCGCCATCATCATGACAGGAGCCGGCGATAAGGCATTCGGCTCCGGAACCGACATGACCCAGTTCCGCGGTTTTGATAAACCAGAGGATGCTTGGGCCTACGAAGATCGCCTCGATGACGTGATGGTCCAGATCGAGCGTTGCCAGGTTCCAACCATTGCCGCGATCAATGGCGCCTGTACCGGCGGGGGCGCGGCCATTGCCGCCCTTTGCGACATTCGTCTCGCGAGCCCTAATCTCAAGTTCGGCTTTCCGATTGCCCGCACTCTGGGAAATTGCATCTCAGCCAACAACCTCAGGCGTTTCTCCCAGGTCATCGGTGTCAACCGTCTGCGCGAAATTGTTCTATCGGCACGACTCATCGGTGCGGATGAGGCCTTGGCCTCAGGTCTGGTGTCGGAGGTTGCCGAGAGCCACGAAGCGCTTTTGACTCGTGCCGAGGAATTAGCCCTGAGAATTGCCAGCCATGCCCCACTGACCTTGCGCGCAACCAAGGAAGGACTGCGCCGGATTTCTGAGAGCGCTGCAGTTGAAGACAGGGATTTGATCGCGCTTTGCTATATGAGCGAGGACTTCAAGGAGGGCATGGAGGCGTTCCTCGCGAAGCGCAAACCCAATTGGAAGGGAAAATAATGCCCGGTCCGCTCGCAGGATGCCGCGTCATTGAACTGGCCCATATCATGGCCGGTCCTGTCGCCGGACTCATGCTGGCCGACATGGGTGCCGACGTTATCAAGGTCGAAAAGTTGAACGGCGACGACACGCGCCGCTTCATCCCGCCGACCATCAACGGTGAGAGCGCGGCGTTCTTGATGATGAACCGCAACAAGCGTGGCATCGTCCTCGATCTCAAAAGCGAGGATGGCAAGGAAGCGTTGCGGCGCCTGGTCCGCGATGCTGATGTTCTCATTGAGAATTATCGTTTCGGCACCATGGAGAAACTGGGTCTCGGCTACGATGAGCTGCGCCGGTTGAACCCGGGCCTCATCTATTGCGAGGTCTCGGGCTTTGGCCGCACCGGGCCCTATGCGCACCGCGGTGGGTTCGACCTTATTGCGCAGGGCATGTCCGGGTTGATGTCGATCACCGGCGAAGCACCGGGCCGCCAGCCCGTCAAGGTAGGCGCACCAATTTCCGACATAACCGCGGGCATCGTCGCCGCGATGGGCGTCTCGGCCGCTTACGCCCACAAGCTCAGGACCGGGCAGGGCCAGAAGGTCGACACCTCGCTGTTCGAAGCCGCCATTACCCACACTTATTGGCAGTCCGCCATCGCCTTCGCGACCGGTGAGTCGCCGCAGGCCATGGGGTCCGCGCATCCGCTGAATGCGCCCTACCAAGCCTTCCAGACGACGGACGGCTGGATCAACATCGGGGCCGCAAACCAGGCCAATTGGGAGCGCATGCTGGGTTTCCTCGGAGCCGAGCATCTAAACGACGACCCACGCTTTTCATCGAACGCCGTCAGGATCGAGAACCGCGTCGCGCTCGCCGAAACCTTGAGCAAGATTTTCCGCCAGCACTCCACGGCCCACTGGCTCGAAGAATTCGAAAAGGCTGGCGTCCCCGCTGGTCCAGTCTTGTCGGTAACCGAGATGCATTCCGATCCGCAGGCGCTTGCCCGCGAGATGATCGTCTCGACCGAGCACCCGGTGTCTGGCAACGTCAAGACGATCGGCCATCCGGTGAAATTTTCTGAGACTCCGGGCGGTGTCATACGCCCCGCACCGTTGATGGGCCAGCATACCGCCGAGGTTTTGCGTGAAGTGGGTTATTCAGATCGCGACATCGCTTCAATGGCGAAAACTGGAGCCGTTAAGTTGGCCGGCGAACCACCTCAAAGCGCCTAACAGCCCTGAAGTCACACCTCTCAGCCGTCCATCCCCATCCATGCGGCACCAATTATCGGACCGCCGATACCCTCCTGCACGAGGACCGCGCAAGCATCCGATTTCGGCCATGTCATTGAGGCCAGATCCAGCCTGATGGTTTCCTTCTCGCCAGTCCACATCCCCACAGGCGTGAGCTCTCGAACGATGTTGTAATAACTCAGCGTGCGGCCGCCGTTTTCGCCGCGGCGAACCTTAACCTTGCCG
This sequence comes from Filomicrobium sp., assembly GCA_030607105.1. Classification (GTDB taxonomy): domain Bacteria; phylum Pseudomonadota; class Alphaproteobacteria; order Rhizobiales; family Hyphomicrobiaceae; genus Filomicrobium. The sequence goes on along the minus strand of JAUWFF010000071.1, from coordinate 3,894 downwards.
GCCTTCTGAACGATCGCGACCCAAACTGTCGCGTTGCTCGATTTTCCATCCGGCGATGCGCCCACATCAATGAGCATCATCTTGTCTTCGACGCGAAACGTTAGCGGCACGCTGAGTGGCGCCAAACGGTCCATAGCCATGATTGACTTGTCGATCATCTTCTTGCGTGAACCGACCGCGTGCGTCCGGCCGTTGATCACTGCCTGCGGCGTGTAGACCGAGCCATCACCGCGCGCTTTTGCATAGGCACGCTGCCGTTCAGAGAATCGCGGCGAAGCATAAGTGTCTTTCCAGCCAAGATAGTCCCAGTAATCGACAGGAAACGTCAAAGCCAGCACGTCGGGTCTAGTGACGTACTTTTCCAGCAACGCATCCGCCGGCGGGCACGACGAACATCCCTGGCTCGTGAACAGCTCAACAACAGCCTTGAATTCAGTGGATTGGGCTTTGACCTCCGAAGAGGCACCGCTCGACACAGTCAGCGCCACAATGAACATCGCGAGCGCACGAAGTTTAGTGTGCCACATCAAAGACCTGAACCTTTCTCCGGTTTGACAGGCAGTATTTTCCAAGTTCGCAATATCGGGAAAGTCGCGTTCAATAGGAAGTAACGAGTGGGTGACGCCGCCGCGAAAAGCAAAGAGGCCGCTCGATAAGCGGCCTCGATGGTCTGCGTCAAGAGGCGACGGTGTGAAAACCGCACCTATGCGGCTGATGCAAGGTTGCGTAACACGTAATGCAGAATTCCACCGTGTTTGAGATATTCGAGCTCATCGAGCGTATCGATACGGCAAACAATCGGCACTTCACCTTTCTGCCCGTCAGGGAACGTCACCTCCGCCGCCATTTCCTGACGCGGCTGCAGGTCGGCAAGGCCCTTGATCGTGATCGTCTCGGCTCCGCTCAAGCCGAGAGTTGCAGCGTCGAGCCCTTCGGCAAAAACGAATGGAACAATTCCCATGCCAACCAGGTTAGAACGGTGGATGCGTTCAAACGATTGCGCGATGACCGCACGAACACCCAGCAGCTTTGTGCCTTTCGCCGCCCAATCGCGCGAAGATCCATTGCCGTATTCGACACCGGCGATGACGACGAGCGGCGTGCCGTCATTTTGATAGCGCATCGACGCATCATAAATCGGCATCTCCTCACCGGTTGGGTAATGGATCGTGAAACCGCCCTCCTTCACGTTACCCTCGGAGTCGCGAACCATGTTGTTCTTGATGCGGATATTGCCGAATGTTCCGCGCATCATCACTTCGTGGTTTCCACGCCGCGTACCGAATTGGTTGAAGTTCGCAGGTTCCACGCCGCTGTCCATCAGGTATTTGCCGGCCGGAGACGCCGCCTTGATCGATCCCGCAGGCGAGATGTGGTCGGTGGTGATCTTGTCGCCAAAGACAGCAAGGACACGAGCGTTCACAATGTCAGTGATCGGCTCGGGCTGAGCTGCCATTCCGGCGAAATAGGGTGGATTGCGGACATAGGTGGAATCCCCACTCCATGAGTAAGTCAGGCCCGAACCGGTCTCGATGCTCTGCCAGTGCTCGTCTCCCTTGAACACATCGGAGTACTTTTCCTCGAACATGGCCCGAGTGATGTTGCGGCTAATGAAGTCCTGAATCTCATGCTCCGACGGCCAGATGTCCTTCAAGAAAACGAGATTGCCGTCTTTGTCTTTGCCCAGCGGCTCGGTGGTCAGGTCTTTCTGCACGGAACCGGCTAGTGCATAGGCGACCACAAGCGGAGGAGAAGCCAGGTAGTTGGCCTGCACGTCGGGGCTAACGCGCCCTTCGAAGTTGCGGTTACCCGACAGCACTGCCGCCGCCACGATTCCATTATCATTGATTGCCTTTGAGATCGGCGGCGGCAGCGGCCCGGAGTTCCCGATGCACGTCGTGCAGCCGAATCCGACAAGGTTGAAGCCGAGCTTGTCGAGATAGGGCTGCAGCCCGGCCTTGTCGAGATAAGCGGCGACAACCTGGCTTCCCGGCGCTAGCGAAGTCTTCACCCAGGGCCTGACCGTCAAGCCTTTCTCCAAGGCATTGCGCGCAAGAAGTCCGGCGCCGATCAAGACACTCGGGTTGGACGTGTTGGTGCAGCTTGTGATCGCGGCAATCGCAACGTCCCCATGACCAATTTCATAGTCGGTACCCTCCACGGGTACCCGTTTGTCGAGTTCGCCGGGCTTGCGGTACTCGCTGTCCATCGCCGCCGCGAAGCCCGCTTTGATGTCGCTGAGCGCCTGCCGTCCTTCGGGACGCTTCGGTCCCGCCATCGACGGCACGACATCGGCAAGGTCGAGCTCTAGCGTTTCGGTGAAAACCGGCTCGTTGCCGGTTTCCCGGAACATGCCTTGCGCCTTGGTATAGGCTTCGACCAGCGCGATGCGCGCCTCGTCACGGCCTGAGATTTCGAGGTAGCGCAGCGTCTCGCCGTCAACTGGGAAGAAGCCGCACGTGGCACCGTATTCAGGCGCCATATTGCCGATCGTGGCGCGATCAGCGAGCGTCATGTTGTCGAGGCCGGGGCCGAAGAACTCGACGAATTTTCCAACAACACCCTTCTGCCGCAGCATCTGCGTGACGGTAAGGACGAGGTCAGTGGCCGTTACGCCCTCCGGCAACTTGCCGGTGAGGCGGAAGCCGATTACTTCCGGCAGCAGCATCGAGATCGGCTGGCCCAGCATCGCCGCTTCGGCTTCGATACCACCAACGCCCCAGCCCAGCACGGCAAGCCCGTTGACCATCGTCGTATGACTGTCGGTGCCAACGACGGTGTCAGGATAGGCAACCGTTTCACCGCCGACGTCCTTGGTCCAGACCGTCTGCGACAGATACTCGAGGTTGACCTGGTGGCAGATGCCGGTTCCGGGAGGCACGACTCGGAAGTTGTCAAACGCTTCCTGGCCCCATTTTAGGAAGTTGTAACGCTCGCGGTTTCGGGCGTATTCATGCTCGACATTGTGCGCGAGCGCCTGAGGTGTGCCAAATTCATCAACGATCACGGAGTGGTCGATGACGAGGTCCACGGGGATCAGGGGGTTGATGCTCTTGGGGTCGCCTCCAAGAAGCGCCACGCCATCGCGCATTGCCGCCAGGTCGACAACAGCGGGAACACCGGTGAAGTCCTGCATCAGAACGCGTGCCGGCCGATATCCGATCTCGTTTCCGGCGGTCCCTTTGTCCTGCAGCCACGCGGCACACGCTTCGATATCTGACTTCTTGACCGTGCGGTTATCTTCGTAGCGCAGCAGGTTTTCCAAAAGCACCTTCATCGAGAATGGCAGCTTGGAAATCCCAGCAAGACCATTTTTCTCGGCGTCAGGTAAGGAAAAATATGTGTAGGTTTTGTCGCCGACCTGAAGCGTCTTTCTGCAATTGAAGCTGTCAAGGGATTGGGTAACCGTGCTCACGGTGGGCCTCCTCATTGGGGTTATGTGGAAAGCCGCGCCGCCGGAGCGCCGGCGGAAAAGATGCGAATACCGATCTGGTCCCTAAGGCACGATCGGCGGCAGCACCTCTTTTTTGCGCTAGCACCAAACGTTCTGCGCCCCTTATATAGGGCCGCAACGGGCTTAGCTACTCAACTTGCGCAGCCCCTCTAAGACGTCTCCTTGAATGCCGCCCAAGACACCAACAAGAAGAATCCAGACCAAACCTTGCTCCTCAAAGCCGAAAAACTTGCGGTCCGGCGGGGTGCCCGCCTCATCATTGATGGGCTCTCGTTCGAGGCGGCGGCGGGTGAAGTCCTGCTGCTGACCGGCCCGAACGGTGCCGGCAAGACAACGCTGCTGCGCTCTGTAGCCGGTTTTCTGACCCGGGAGGGGGGCCAAATCCGCCTGGAAGGCGGCGACGATGAGCAAGAAGTGGGCGAGCAATCCCACTACGTCGG
>JAUWFF010000121.1 GCA_030607105.1 Filomicrobium sp. | reverse complement strand
AAATGTCACCTTCGACTAGGGTGAGGATTAATGCAGCGCGTGTTTGCTAACGTGTTTGCTAACATGGGCGATGAACCCGGCAGACTTACCAAACGCCACAATCTTTAGCGGCCGCTCCAAAGTCATTAGAAAAGAGTTGATATGAGACGCGTTCTGATAGTTATTCCGGCGCGAATGGAAGCCTCCAGATTACCCGGCAAACCAATGGCCCTTATCGGCGGTGAACCGATGATCGTGCACGTCTGGCGGCAGGCGCACATGGCGGAATGCGGACGGGTTGTTGTGGCAACCGATGCTGAAGAAATCGCTGATGCTGTTCGCCGCGCCGGGGGTGAAGCGGTCATGACGCGCAAGGACCATGCAAGCGGCTCCGACCGCGTGTTTGAAGCCATCAACAAGGTTGATCCTGAAGGGGACGCGGACTTCGTGGTTAATGTCCAAGGCGACCTGCCCACCCTGGAACCGAGCCTCATCAATGCCTGTCTGGCGCCGCTTCAGCATGCAGGCCCCAATATCACTACTATCGCTGCGGAAATTCTCGACGACAGCGAGCGGGACAATCCGAACGTCGTGAAAGTTGTCGGCACGCCGAGCGAGGCGCCAAACATACTGAGGGCCTTGTATTTCACGCGCGCCACTGCACCGTTCGGCGAGGGACCTCTCTATCACCATATCGGCCTTTACGGCTATCGCCGCCCCGCGCTGGAGAAGTTCGTCGCGCTCAAGCCTTCGCCCCTGGAGCGGCGAGAGCGGTTGGAACAGCTCAGAGCACTGGAAAACGGCATGCGGATCGATGTGGCGATCGTTGACACCATTCCGTTGGGTGTCGATACTCCCGCCGATCTAGAGCGCGCGCGCAAGGCCTTTGAGAATCCAGATGAAAAGGTCTAATCGCGGACCTGCCGGCGATGAGCGCCACTTGACTGAACTCTTTTCTCAAACCGCCCGCAAGAACCTTCACCGCGGAGGCTCGCCAGGGGCGGTGCCGGGTGCCAGATGACAAATAGGACGGATGCCAAACACGATGGGTTGCTACCGTCGGGTAAGATAGGAAACGGCCGCAGCAGACCTGGTGAACGTGTCGTCTTTCAAGGCGAGCCAGGTGCCAATTCACACGTCGCGTGCGCTGAAGCTTTCCCAGAAATGGAGGCCGTCGCATGTCCGACGTTTGAGGACGCGATCGCGGCCGTGCGCTCCGACGACGCGACGTATGCGATGATCCCGATCGAAAACTCGGTGGCCGGGCGGGTCGCCGACATTCATCACCTATTGCCGGAGTCGGAGCTCTACATTGTCGCCGAGCACTTTCTGCGCGTGCGTCATCAGTTGCTCGTCAAACCCGGAACCAAACTGGAGGATGTGAAAAAGGTCCTGAGCCACACTCAGGCGCTCGGACAGTGCCGCAAAACGCTAAGAGAGCTTGGGATCAAGCCCATTCCAGAAGCTGATACGGCAGGATCGGCGCGCCTTGTCGCGGAGAGCAACGATGCCTCGTGCGCGGCGATCGCAACGACGCTGTCGGCCAAAATTTACGGGCTGGAGATCATTAAGAGCGATATCGAGGACGAGGTCCACAACACGACCCGGTTTGTGGTGCTGTCACGAGAACCAGACGACGCGGAACCTGACGAAGGACCGATTATTACCACTTTCATCTTCCGGGTACGCAACGTTCCAGCGGCGCTTTACAAGGCGCTGGGTGGTTTCGCGACGAACGGTGTGAACATGACCAAGTTGGAAAGCTACCAACTGGAAGGGACGTTCAACGCGACGATGTTCTACGCCGATGTAGAAGGCCACCCTACCGAGCGCATGGTGCAGCTGGCGCTGGAGGAGCTATCGTTCTTCTCGAACCAGGTCCGGCTGCTCGGTGCCTACCGGGCGAGCCCCTACCGTGCGGAAATGGTGGCGCATGCTCCGCCGATCTCCATGCAAGGACATCGCTAGTTTACGGGGAAGCGCAAGGATGGGCCGACTTGACAAAAATGTCGCCGTAATTACTGGAGCAGCGTCAGGTTTTGGCAAGGGAATTGCGGAGGCCTTCGCGCGCGAGGGGGCCCGGGTGGTCATCGCCGACCTTGACGTTGAGGGAGCTGAGGAAGTTGCCGCGGGTATCGGGGATCAGGCGATCGCGGCAGGTGGCGACGTCACCAAGCGCGCGGATGTCGAAGCGATGATCGGCGCGGCGGTTGGACACTTCGGCGGTCTGGACATTGTCGTCAACAACGCCGGCACGACCCACGCTAACAAACCGGCGCAGGAAGTGACCGAGGAGGAATTCGACCGAACTTACGCAGTCAACGTGAAGTCGATTTATCTGACGACGCTGGCCGCGGTTCCCACGTTGGAGAAGCGGGGCGGCGGTGTCATTATCAATACCGCTTCAACGGCCGGTGTTCGGCCGCGTCCCGGCCTGACTTGGTACAACGGCTCGAAAGGCGCGGTCATCACACTGACAAAATCCCTTGCCGCCGAGCTGGCTCCAAAGAGAATCCGCGTCAATGCCATTAACCCGGTCATCGGCGAAACCGGGATGCTGGAATCCTTCATGGGGCGGCCGGACACGCCAGACAATCGCCAAAAGTTCGTTGCAACGATCCCGCTTGGGCGCATGTCACGGCCTTCGGACATCGCCAATGCCGCGATCTTTCTGGCGGAACCCGCTTCCGAATTCATCACTGGGGTTGCGATTGAGGTCGACGGCGGGCGCTGTGTGTGAGGGCAGAAAATAGCCGCCTTGTTCCCGACAAGCTGACCTGTAATTTCGAAGCCCGTCGCTGATGAATGTCATTGAGCCTGTTGTTGCGGATCGCGACTGAATTTTGTCTGTGACAGCGGGGTGGAGCGACTTCTCGATAGAGCGTGCCTCATGAGTAGCAACATGAACACTTCATCCGCGTTCGTATCTTCACAGGATTCACAACGTGGATCGAAACCGCCGTCCAGCGATAAGGATGATATCAAGCCGCTCCTAGCCCAGTACTTCACCGGCGAATTGCATGCCAGGCATAAGGGCCACCTGTTCTTCACCAGCCGTGTCAAGACGATACGCACCGCGATGGCGCTGACCGGCCTCGTGCTCGCCGCTATACCGGCCATTCGTTACACGATCACTCCGGAAGTCGACTGGCCGCAGATCTTAGAAACCGAAGCTCAACAGTACATGATGCCGGGGCTGCTTTTGCTCTTGATCGCAGCTCTGCCGATCTGGCAAAGCTGGGCCCTCCCCTTGGCTCTGGTGGCGGCGGCCGCGGCCGGAGACTTCTGGTTTTTCGAGCTGTCGCACAATGGAATTGTTTGGGGCCTGTCGGTTGTCGCGGGGCTTGCCGCTATCGCTTACCTCTACGACTGGATGCGCGGTTCCCAGCCTCCCGTGGCGCCGGGGGACCTTGAACCGAGGATCGACGATTGGATTGCAACGCAGTTCAACAGCCTGATCGACAAGGCGAAATCAGAGATTCCGATTCCACCGGAGCGGCTCGACAATCCGATGATCTTGAAGACGTTTCCTAAAGCCGAAAGGCTAAAGGGGCTTTCCGTTCTTACCCAGATCGGCGAAGACCGGCGCCCACGGATCTCGCCGGTGGGCCTGGCCGCCTTCAATTTCGGACCAGAAAACCTAAAGATATTCGAGGGGGCAGTGGACCTGTGGAGCGAGAAGATCGTTTATGCCCGCGTGCATCTGTTCCGGTACGACGATATCGTCTCGCTGACCTGGTCGAGTGATGTTTCACCGCCTGAGGACCCCGAGTTTCGGGCGGATGCGGCAAAGCCTGTTTCGTCGGCTGTGGAGGAGCGCGACAACGATGCGCTCAGCGTCGTGCCACGGCGGCTGGAGTTGCAGATCCGATTGAGCGGGCAGCGTGCAGTCTCCCTGGTGTTCCGCGACTGCCTCATCGACGAAAGATTGCGCAACAAAGAGTTCGAGCCGATCGAGGACATCACCAAGATCAGGGACGTCTGGCAAAAATTGATCGATGCAAAGATGAGGAAGCCGCCGTCGGTGCCGGCGGCGAAAGAACCAGTCGCGGTGTGAACCGACTCTGTGGCTGACTTGTTTGTCAGTGTCATCCCCGGTCGGCCAGCCGCGTGAGTTTGGCGAGACGGGTCTTTTCGTCCTCCTCCCAACTCAGAGTGGAGGCGAGTGTCCCCTGCCCGTCGAACAGGTAAACAATGGCGGTGTGATTCATGGTGTAGTCGTCATCGCCCGTCGGCACCTTCTCGGCAAATACACGATACGCCTTTATCGCACGGGCGACTTGTTCCTGGGTACCGGTGAGCCCCGTAATGCGCGAATCAAACGCGGACAGGTAGTTCTTCAAATGCTCGGGAGTGTCGCGAGCCGGATCGACCGATACGAAGAAGACCTTGAGCCCATTGGCCTTGGGACCGAGCTCTTCAAGGTGCTTGGTAATCTCAAATAACGTCGTCGGGCAGATGTCCGGGCAGTGCGTAAAGCCGAAAAAAATCGCGTGCGGCTTGCCTTTCAGCGCCTCACTCGAAAATGCCTGGCCGTTGTGATCGACAAGTTCGAAGTCACCGCCGAAACGCGCTGCTCCAGGCAAAGAGGCGCCCTGACGGGCGGCCTCCTGTAAGTGACCGAGAAGGAGCGCTCCAGCAACGAATGCGGCAAGAGCAACCAATCCCCAAAGCGCTAGCCTAATGCGGGATAAAAGCGTTCTTGCTGCCATCTTGTCGTGCTCCGGAGGCTGTTTCTTGCCGGTTACTTCCCGTGATTCATATGATGGCTACCGTGATCCATTCCATCTTTTTCGTGCCCACCCGTCATTTTGTCGCCGTCGCCGATCGACTTTGCACCGAGCGGAGCAACGGTAAATTCGACGGCCATTTCGCCGGCCTTTTCGAATTTCATCTTGCCTTTGACGGGCTCACCTTGCTTGGGCGCGGCGGTGAGTCCCAGGAACATAAGGTGATAACCGCCCGGCTTGAGAACGACGGTGGCGCCAGGCGCGATCTCGATGCCATTGGCGACCTCGTTCATCCGCATGACGCCATCCTTCATCGACATCTCGTGGACTTCGATCCGCTTGGCAAGTGAGACGCTGCCACCAACAAGGCGATCGGCCTGGCTCCCTGTATTTGTGATGGTCATGAAGCCGGCTGCGACCTTGGCGCCTGGCGGCGTGACTCGTGTCCAGGGCTTCTCGATTTTGACGCCTGCCGCTTGGTCCCCAGCCCGGGCCTGACCCGGCGCGACCATGGCAACACCGGTAAGCACCAGTGCGAGCGCGGCAGAAAGCTTGTTCGTCATATCCAATCTCCAGCTGCATGAGGTTTACGGACGCTGATCCGAAAGCTCTGCGTCCGTGCATTAGGGCCCTAGAATGCTTTTTGCCAACCTACAGCAAAGGTCCAGTCCATTTCCATCTGGGGACCGTTGAGATCCTGATAGACGGGCGCGCCGGCTTCGAAGGCGAGGCGATGCCCCTTCAATGCCCCGTGTGGCACGACAAGATTGACGCCTCCCAAGAGAATTAGGCGCTGACCACCGT
>JAUWFF010000362.1 GCA_030607105.1 Filomicrobium sp. | reverse complement strand
CATCTTTCCTTGCAACACGTGCCGACCGTCAGGCGTCGCGAATACGATCGGCGCCATGAGATGATCGGGATGGTTTTTGTAACGCCCCGACGTGAAGCGATTGCGTAGCCTTTCCAGTGTATTGAGGAACGGCGGTCGGTTGACGACCGTGAAGATCGATCGGCCAAGCCCAAGGTCACCACCAAAATAGAGCGCCTGCAGAGCCCGCTGGTTATAGAGCAGCACTTGATGGTCCAGGTTGCACACAACCACCCCTTCATTAAGGTCTCTAAGGACGGTTTCCAGCCTCTGCCTCTGGCGTTCCAGGGACTGCGTTGCTTCTTCGACCTTGGCGTCCACGTCGCTTCTCAGTTGCCGCATGGCTTCGCTTGCCTGACGGACGGTTGGGCCGAGGACACCGAGGTAGCGGGCCTCGTTTTCGTGGATCTCGTGCTCGGGGTTGGCGTGCATCAGTGTCTGCAGATCGCGGGAGACAGTCACGATCGGCCGGGCCACGTGTGTATCGAACAACTGCGCGACCCAGGCGACGATGCCAATCAACGCAAAACTCGCCGCTCCCCCGAACAAGACGAGCGGCGGAACCGGGTTGTCTTCCATGCGCGTCGCGGCCAGCCACAAAGCGATACCAATCACCAGCGGGACGGCTGCCGCGATGAGTGCGAAGAACATGGCGAACCGGGCGCGCAGACTCCAACGTTCATGCATGGCGCTGTTGGCTCCGAGCAGCAAGCGATCGGACCTTGTCCACGACATCCGCGGTCGAAAACGGCTTCGTGAGATATCCGTCAGCACCCATGGCCGTCGCTTTTTCGATAGCAACATGTTGGCAAAGGGCGCTTAGAACCAAGATGCGCACCTGGTCGAGATGAGGGTCTGACCGAACCGCTTGGCACACTTCGTAGCCGCTGCACATGGGCATCTTGACGTCGAGCAAGACCACATCGGGTGGAGACTTCTTGATTTCTTCGACGGCCTCCTCACCGTCTGACGCGCAACGCACAGCGTAACCTTGTTCCTCCATGAGAAACTGCAAGGCCATTCTGATGTTGCTGTCGTCGTCGACGACCAGAACTGATTTCCGGTCAGCCCCCTCATTCATGGTGCTCCTCCAAGTCAGTATTTTTGTTGCATTCTTACATCGGCCGGCGAATCGAAACACCGCTGAAAGTATGAGTCTTTGATCTGACACCAGCTCCGGGATGGCTTGCGCAACCAACTCTTAAAGGAAGGCGCACGATTAAAAGTATTTAATTACAGAGGGCTACAGGTCTGACGAAAAATTGGTCGTGGCCTGGCGCACGACTAATGGCGCGTTGCATCTTTCGTGGAATTCGAAAATGGTGCCTAAGCCCCATTTGTCTCTTCGGGGCGGTTCGCGCTGCGACCAAAACATGAAGTCAACATTCCGCATGCCTCATAGAAGGCAGTAGAGGGGAGAACTCCAAGGTTATGGATAATGAATCCGGCAGAAACTACTGGGCAGCCAATATCAGGCTCGTCACAGTACTGCTCATAATCTGGGCGGTCGTGTCGTACGGCATGGGTATTTTGCTGCGGCCAGCGCTCGAAGGCATCAAGGTCGGCGGTGTCGATCTCGGCTTTTGGATGGCACAGCAAGGTTCGATCTACGTCTTCATAGTGCTGATTTTTGTTTATGCAGTGATGATGAACGGTTTGGATCGTCAATATAACGTCGAAGAAGAATAAGTTCTGGAGGGAACGATCCAATGGATCTTAAGACTATGACCTATCTCGTTGTGGGCGCCACGTTCGCGCTTTACATCGGGATTGCTTTCTGGGCCCGTGCAGGTACGACCGGAGAATTCTACGCCGCAGGCCGCGGCATCCACCCAGTCGCCAACGGTATGGCGACGGCTGCCGACTGGATGTCGGCCGCGTCGTTCATCTCGATGGCCGGCCTGATTGCCTTCCAAGGCTATGAAGGCGCCAAATTCCTCATGGGTTGGACAGGCGGTTACGTTCTCCTTGCCCTGCTGCTCGCCCCTTATCTCCGTAAGTTTGGCAAGTTCACAGTTCCTGAGTTCATCGGCGACCGCTTCTACTCAAATGTGGCGCGCTTCGTGGCGATCCTCTGCCTCATTACGATTTCGATCACCTACGTCATTGGTCAGATGCGCGGCGTTGGCGTGGCCTTCTCGCGCTTCCTCGAGGTGGACGTTGCGACCGGGCTGTTCGTCGGTATGGGTATTGTCTTCCTCTACGCCGTTCTCGGCGGTATGAAGGGCATCACCTACACCCAGATCGCCCAGTACTGCGTTCTGATCACGGCCTACACGATCCCTGCGATCTTCATCTCGATGAACCTCACGGGTACGCCGCTGCCGCAGCTGGGCCTGATCGGGAATTACCAGGACGCTGGCATACCGCTGATGGACAAGATCAACCAGACCATCACGGAGCTGGGCTTCAAGCAGTATGATGGGCCGGTCAGAAGTCAACTCGACATGACGCTCTATACGCTGTCGTTAATGATCGGGACCGCAGGCCTGCCGCACGTGATCATCCGCTTCTTCACCGTTCCGAAAGTGTCGGATGCGCGTTGGTCAGCTGGTTGGGCACTAGTCTTCATCGCACTGCTCTACACGGTTGCGCCGGCTGTCGGAGCGATGGCACGCCTCAACGTGACTACCACGATCTGGCCTAATGGCGTGCAAAGCGAGCCGATCGAGTACGCCGCTGTGCCCCAATGGTTTAAGACCTGGGAAAAAACAGGCCTGCTCAAGTTCGAGGACAAGAATAACGACGGAAAGATCCAGTTCTATAACGATAAATCAGATGCGATGAAGACCCTTGCCGGCGAGCGCGGCTGGAACGGCAACGAACTGGTGAAATTCGACCGTGACATCATGGTTCTCGCCAACC
>JAUWFF010000128.1 GCA_030607105.1 Filomicrobium sp. | reverse complement strand
AAAAAAAATCTGGTGGCGGCAAGTATTCGCTGGGCCAACGGCGGCGGCATGCGACAAGCTGCGCATGAATACGTCTTGCGCAGCCGCGGAGGCACAAGTGAAAAGGTTGGTTGCTGAGGTCAGCGCTATGAGCTGCGCCGCCAAGAGGACGGGGTCAGCACGGTTGCCAGCAGCCCCACAAGGAGACCCGCCGGGGCCCCGACAACGGCACCGGCTCGACCGTCAATGCCAAACCAGTTGGCCAGATCGCGGCCGAGGTCTCGTGCGCGCCCACACGACTTCTTGCCTTCGTCGGCACTCGTGCTCGACGCGCATGTCTGGAGCAACTCGCTTAGTTCATCCAGCAACCAAGGCGGCGCATCCGAAACCGTCGACCAGTAGATCGCGAATTGGGGGGCAAATATTCCGGTTGTCCCGACCACGTAATATAGACACGCCGCAAGCCCCGTGAGCCCGCCCAAGCCCAGTGCGATGCCGCTCACGCGGGGCACCGCAGCGGCCAGAAGTGCCATCGGAAACAGGGATGCTCCCAACACCGCGAAGGCCCAATAAAGCCGATTGACGGGGGACTCGCCCAGGGTGATCACCGCATACGAGGCGATCGCGGCAAACGCCATCGTCAGCGGGATACGCAAAATAAGAGGTGTCGCAGAACGCGTTTGGCCAACGGTCGTTCCGCGCAGCCAGCCGGCCGAGACCTCCACTGCCATTCGCAGGGTTGCTGCCGAAGCGAAAATGGCGAGCAGCCCAATTACTGCCGAGAATGCCATTGGTAGCGGGGCTGCGAATTTGCCGAAGGCCGGCATCAATAGGACTACGGCAGACGGGTTAATCGCCAGGTCGAGAATGCGAAGCCGACCTGAAGGGTCACCGCAATTGGCCAGAGGGTCAGGGGGTGCGGCCGCCGCATCGGGCTCGGCAGGCGCAGCTTCGCCGGGGGACGCGTTGCCGCAGACCCGCATGTAACCGGCTTCGGTGGCCTTGCTAAGCCATGGGGGCTGATCGTTGTAGCGAAGCCCGTTGGCGACCTCCTGGTAAAGATTTAGCTTGGTGAAGACGGCGGCGGCGGGTAGCGCCGTCAGGACGATAGCGGCAATTACTAGCCCGAACGCGGCTTTGTGGCGGGACGGGAAGGTGTCGCGTAGCAAGCTGGCGTCAACGGCCGCGGCCATTGCTGCGGCTTTGCGCCGCCAGAGCATGTGAGGCAGAACCGCGGCGCCAAGAAGCATACTTATTGTGAGGGCGAGGAAGTTGAGCTGCGAGATCTGGACGAACGGCCTGCCAAAGGGCGGCATGCTCAATGGATCGCCCAAGCCCTCGACCAGAAGGGTCCTTTCCGTGGCGGTCAGATCGCTGAGAGCCGGGCCATAGGCGAGCTGCGGAATAAGTCCAAGAGGCTCTCTCCCGGCCTCCTCCCACAGCAGGGTCCAGATCGACGTCACAAGGACAATGAACACCAAAGCAATGAGGGTGTACCAGAACGTCCGTCCGGGTATGAGTGACAACAGCGTGGCTGCTGCAGCGGCGAAGACGACGATCGCCAAGGGCTGCCATACCGGATCGCTGGCCGCCGCCGCCAATGACAACCCGGCGACCTCCAATTCGATGGAAACCAGAATGATGAGGCCGGCGGCCATGCCTAAGCCCGCCACCGCCGCCGCGAAACTGCTTCCGGTCACTCGCCCAAGGAGATCATCGATATGCAGGGCGCCAACCCGGTCCAATGCGGGAGCGACGAAAACAAGCGAGACGAGCAGGCCAGCGCTGAGCCCGAGATAGAGCGGCAGCCCGTCGTGGCCGTGGACAAACAGCGCGCCCGTCAGAGTTAGTACGGTTCCGGCTGTCAGCCAGCTGCCACACGCCGTCAAGGAAGCCAGGAACGCGCTGAACCTCTGCGTCCGCGCCGTTTTGTTCCAAGGGCCCGAAAGCCAAACACCGAGTAAAGCTACCAGGAGAAGTCCACCCTGAGCGGCCAGGTAGTAGCCAAGCGGAAGCCCACCGATGCTCAACGCGTTGAGCGTGGGTGCAGCGAGCGGCAACAGGAGTGTGAGACAGGCGGCGCAGATAATCGTGAAAGCAGCAGCGAAAGGCCGTGGCCGGATTGACGGCCTCGGCGTCGCGGCCACCGCGCGCCCGGCGTTGTTGTCGACGGACGAGCCGTGCGTCATCCTCACTCACCCCGGAGACGTTTGCGGCCAGCTTCTGGCGGCCCTCGCTCGCTCATTTACAGCTGCTGCCGCAGTATGTCGATGGAACGTTGGGATTGACTAGATGAGCTTCGAAAAAGGCCGGATCGTGTTGTTCCCGTTTGTCAGGAGAAAGCTTTCCTGAATGCCGCGACTTGCGCCTTGGCGCCGTCGGACAACAACCGAACATCATTTTGCAAAGTGCACATGCCGAAACCCTCGGCGATGCGCTTCCTGGCGGTCTCGGGACCGTCGGTGTGGATTGCAGCGAAACGGTCATGTCGCTCCGCCGCCGACAGCGCTGAGGCGATGGCCGTGACGACGGCGGGGTCGCTTGGCGCCATCGACGGCGGCACACCGAGCGCCAGTGATAGATCGCCGGGTCCGACGTAGATCCCATCCAGTCCCGGTACTGAGAGGATTGCCTCCAGATTGTCCAGGCCGTCACGGGTCTCGATCATAGCCAGCAACAGAATTTCGGCGTCGGCGTCCGCTGCGTAGGCCGCGCTTGATCCAGCGCCGGAGTACAAGGTTGCCCGGTTCGGCCCGAATGAGCGCGTCCCTCGCGGAGGATAACGACAGGCGGCGACAAAAGCCTCGGCAGTTGCCGCGGAATCCACCATTGGACAGATCAGGCCGTAGGCGCCAGCATCGAGCAACTTCATCATGAGCCCGGGATTATGCCAGGGCACCCTCGCCAGCGGGACCGTCCGGGTCGTAGAAATCGCCTGAAGCATGGCGAATGCGGTCTCGTAAGACATCGCACCGTGCTGGAGATCTATGGTCAGGCTGTCGTAGCCCTGATGGGCCATGATTTCTGCGGCATAAGCGCACGGAATCGAGCACCAGCCGTTAATGACCGGCTGCCTGAGAAGGAGTTTTGATCGAGCAACATTATTGCGCATGAGCTGCGTTAGCCTTTACGTCCAATCCCTGACCATCACCCCACTTACTATCCATGGAAAAGCGACATTTTGCACTAGCGAACGGCATTTGTGATGGTTGAAAGTCATGTGCACACAATCGGAAGTATTGCTCACATTCCTTCATCTTGGCGCAATTATTATCCTCTAATCCCAATTTCTGAATTGAACTCATGCTCCTTGATGGCAACATTTGGGACGGTGCGCCGCAAAAATATTTGCTGCATCGCGGTGCAAGTTGGCCTGAATGGGTGTACACTTGCGCGTCATGAGGTTTGTGCGACCGCTCCTTTGGCTAGAAACGGCTAGCGGTAGGTGGGGCAGGCTTGCTCAAGTGCAAGCACGTGGTCGAAGCGTAGGCCACCTTTCGATTGGATTGGGAATGGCGAAACACTCTAATGGGATCCCGAGCGAAGCCCGACGTGGCTCGGAGCCAGGCGATGAAGCCTATCTTCGCTTAGTTGGTGAACGCGTACGGCTGATGCGCCTGCAGATGGGTATGTCGCGCAAGGCGCTGTCGCAGACTTCCGGAGTATCAGAGAGGTATCTTGCCGAGCTCGAGAGAGGTTCAGGCAATGCCTCCTTGTTGGTTTTAAGGAGCATCGCGGACGCTCTTGGCACGCGCGTACACGACCTAACGATTGAAGAAGATGACCGGCCGATCGACAAGACGCTGGCCATCCAGCATTTGGAGAAACTCGGTGCGGCACAGGCCGCCGAGGCGCGCCAACTTCTCGTCGAAAAGTTCGGGCGCAGGCCACCCTCTCGGGTCGCGCGGGTAGCCCTGGTCGGAATGCGCGGCGCCGGCAAGACGACACTGGGTGGAGCGCTGGCAAAGGCGCTGTCGGTTCCTTGTGTGGACCTTGACCGCGAAGTGGAACGTGCCAGCGGCATGGAAGTTTCGGAAGTCTTCTCCGTTCATGGCGAGGAAGTGTTCCAACGGCTGCAGCACGAATGCCTGAGCAACGTTCTCAACACGCTGCCGCGGGGCGTTATCAAAACCGGCGGCGGGATTGTCCGTTCGAAGGCGACTTATGACCTGCTGCTTGCGGGCTGTTTTGTCGTCTGGGTGCGGGCGTCGCTGGATGATATCAACCGCGACGCAGATATTGGGGATGCCCACGCGGAGGATGCACGGCCCAAGCTGGAGGCCGCTCTGGCCGAACGAGAGCCGCTCTACGAGATGGCCGACGCCATCATCGATACGTCCGGGCGGACCGTCGACGAGGCGCTATCCGACGTTCTCAGACTGTTAGAAGAACGCGCGCCGAGGTCGGGCCAGGCCGCATAGCAGGCTGGCATGGCATCAGCTCAGCGCCTTCAAGCTTTTGTCCGTCGCGGGCAGAGGCTCAGGACGTCAGGCGCCGACATTCCTCATCGGCCGGCAACGGATCGCAGCCAGGATTCTTGACGCACGTCTCAAGGGCACCGCGGAGCTTTTCGGACAAGATCCCGCTCAGCACGCCATCATAGAGGCCGTGTGCCTGGAGACCGCACTGGTAGAGCTTGACCATGCGGGCTCCGCCATAACGCATCGCCGCGGTGTAGTCCTTCAACGCGCCCTTGGGATCTCCAAGTGACTGGCGCACATGTGCGCGCGTGTCCAGGGCATGAGGGCTCATCGGTGATAGCTCGAGTGCGCGGGCGACATCAGACTCAGCCTTTTTGGGCTGACCGGATTTGTAGTAGGCCCAGGCTCGATTGTTGAGCGCGACCGCAAAATCCGGTGAGATATCTATCGCGCGATCATAGTCGGTAATTGCCAGCTCGTAGCGACCCTGTAGCGAGTAAGCCAGCGCACGCATGGCGAAGGCGTAGCTCTTTTCCAGCGGCAGAAGCGGCAACTCCAACAGGCGCGAGCAGGCATCGATGCGATTGCCGCCGTTCGGACCAAAGCAATCTTGCTGCGTGTCGGCCGCCGCTGGTACCGTCATAGCCAATGAAGCTGCCGCCACGAGTGCGCCGAGCCCTAAACCCAGCTTTTTCATATTCCTCAAAGGCAGATCTCCTTACCCCAGACACGATTGTCTTCGGGTCTTGGCTTGAAGGTTTCGATCAACAACAGACCAATCTCGGGAGCTTAATATATTCACCAAAAAAGCCTGCATCACTGACGTGTTCAGCACTGATGTTTGCGTGTTTGAGCTCGGCAAACCTAACGGACTGAAGGGACTCTCTTACAACGTGACCCTGCATCATGACAGGACAAAGACCTT
>JAUWFF010000330.1 GCA_030607105.1 Filomicrobium sp. | reverse complement strand
ATTTCTCGGCTGCCGAGCTTACCCATGCCGAGCACTACGGCAGCTCCTCCAGGTACTTCGCCATGGCGGATGGAAAGCTCGCGTGCGACGGAGTGGAGCAGGGCCTCAATCAGACTTTCCGCGATTCGGGCGTAGGCCTCTCCGGCGCGGCTAGCGTCAATGGTGCCAGATAGCACCCGGACACCGACCAGGAACCACTGCTCGCTTCCGACTATGCGGGCACGGTCGAGGAGTTCCTGGAAATCGTCGGCGCTGCTGAGCTCCTCGCGAATGACGTCATCTAGCTCATCGGCGCTGGGGAGTGTCTCGAACGTGCGTGGGTCGATCACGGCGTCGAGTAGACGACGGCGGCGCGAGAGAATGCGTGCCAAGCGAGGAGCCGTGCCCATGATGTCGGCGACGAGACGCAGCAGATTTGGATTGGCCCGCAGCAACGAGAACAGCTGGATGCCCGCTGGGAGATCGGACACAAAACGATCAAAGGCGGCAATGGCGGCATCGGGGTCGGCGGTATCGGCAAGGGCTTCGATGAGGAACGGCTGCACCTCTGTCAGGCGTTCTCGGGAACGCGGGGAACGAACCGCTGCATAACGCCCGTGGTGCCACCCTCTAACGATCTTGATAACAGTACTAGGTTGGGTGTAGCCCATGCTGCGAAGTGTAGCCACGGTGTCCGGATCATCATCGCTACCGGCGAAAACTAAGTTGTCGCCACGGGTAGTGAGCTCGGGCATGTCTTCGAAGAGGGCGGCGTAGTGGCCCTGCACGCTCTGCAGAACCGGAAGGAGAGCCTCAGAAAACGCCTTGGTGTTGGCGTATCCGGCGAAGCGGGCAAAGGCCTCAAGGCGCTCGAGATCAGATGGGACCGAGTGGGTCTGCTCGTCGGCGACCATTTGGATGCGGTGTTCCATCTGACGCAAGAAACAATAAGATTCTTGAAGTTCATCGCGCACGGCTGGTTCTATCCAGTCCCGGTCGGCGAGGACATCCAGCGTCTCGAGAGTACGGCGAAGTCGCAGGGCGGGCTGGCGGCCACCTGCAATCAACTGCTGCGTTTGAACGAAGAATTCAATCTCGCGGATGCCGCCGCGGCCGAGTTTCAGGTTGTGGCCAGCGACGCCGATACCACCAAGCTTCTTGAAGGCATGGACCTGCCGCTTCATGGCATGCACATCCGCGATCGCGGCAAAGTCGAGATAGCGCCGCCAGATGAATGGTTCGAGTTCCTGCATGATGGCTTTACCAGCAAGTATATCGCCAGCTACCGGGCGGGCCTTGATGAGGGCCGCGCGTTCCCAATTCTGACCGAAACTCTCGTAATATTGCAGGGCGGCGTCGGTTGAGATCGCGAGCTGTGTCGCACCGGCGTCGGGACGCAAGCGCAGGTCTGTGCGGAAGACGTACCCGTCGGCGGTACGCTCATCGATGAGTTTCACAAGATCACGCGTCAGCCGGACGAAGAAGGGCTGGTATTCAACGCCCTCTTTGAGTCGCGCCAGGCTACGCTCATAAAAAACGATGAGATCGATGTCGCTAGAGTAGTTGAGCTCGCCGGCACCATACTTGCCCATGCCAAGTACAATGTAGCCAGAACCTATGTCTGGTGTCTCCGGCGTATCAGTGAGCCAGTCGCCCTTTATGGTGGCCTTGCCCAACAGATACCGGATCGCGGTTTGAAGGGCTGCGTCAGCTGTTTGGCTCAGAACTTTGGTCACCGTCATTGGCTGCCAGGTGCCGCCGACATCGGTCAAGGCGGTGAGCAAGGCGACCTCCGACTTAAAGCGGCGGAGAAGACGCATCGCCTCGGGATCGGAAGTTGCGGAGGCCATGTCACGAGGCAGGCCTACTCTGAGTGCTTCGAAATGGGCCTCGGGTTCGTTTACAAGAAGCTGTAAAAGCCTTTCTGGTTCGGTTCGGATCAGGCCGGATAGGTAGGTGGAGCCGGCGAAGATGCCGCTGAGCAGACTGCGGACCTGCGGCATATCGAATACGCCGAGGTCCTGGACTGGTGTGTCCGGGTTTGCCTGCAGCGCTTCGATCAGTTCCTCGACGTCAGTGGCATACCGCGGATCGTCGGGTGTGACGGGGGCTGTCGTCAGCCTTTTGTAGAGGGGGCCGTTGGCGGGAAGTTCTGCAGTTGGCGTGTCGCTCATGATTGCGCCTCGTCTCGCGTCGTCTTTCTGGCCCCGGCGGGGTCCAACTCACAGCGGGAGACTGAGAACGGCCCTTAGTCCGGGTTCGTTATCTTCAAGGCGAAGCTCGCCTCCATGCAAGCGCGCAACTGCCGCAACCAAACTTAAGCCAAGACCCGTCCCTGGCAAGCTACGGCTCTTGTCCAGGCGAACGAAGCGCTCCATGGCTCGATCGCGGTCATCGGCGGAAATGCCCGGACCGTTGTCGGCGACAGTGATTTCGACGTGATCTTGACGGCGTTGGAGACCGATCGTGACCTTCCCCGCAGCTGGGGTATCCCGCCCCGTGCCGCGGCATGCCGAGCCGTTCTTGCGGCCATACTTAATCGCGTTATCAATGAGATTGATGATGGCCTGACCGATTAACTGCCGGTTGGCCGTCAGCGTGACGTCGGCCCTTTCCGCTACCGACAGTCGGAGCCCTGCTTCGTCAGCGACCGGCTCGTAGAGTTCCGCGGCATCCGAGATTACGCGGTCCAGGGGGACCCGCGATTTAGTTTTCTCGATGGCTCCTGCCTCAAGCCGCGCGATTAGCAGCAACGCATTGAACGTCTTTATTATTTCGTCCGCCGCTTCGATCGTTTCCCCTAAGCCGGCGGTGAGGTCCTGCTGGGTCTTGGCCGTGCGCAAGGTTGCTTCGGCGCGCTGACGCAGGCGATTGAGAGGCGTCTTCAAGTCATGAGCAATGTTATCGGAAACTTCCTTCAGTCCGTGCATGAGGTGCTCGATCCGCGACAGCATGTCGTTGACGCTTTGCGAGAGGCGGTCGAATTCATCGCCGTTTCCCTGAAGTGGCAACCGGCAGCTGAGATCACCATCCATGATCGTGCGGGTTGCGGACGCCAGATGGTTGACACGCGACAGCACCGAGCGGCTTGCCAGGTAGCCCAACCCGAGACCGCCCAGCGATATGACCCCGAAAGCAATAAAAGCCAGGAGCCGCATCCACCA
>JAUWFF010000318.1 GCA_030607105.1 Filomicrobium sp. | reverse complement strand
GGTTTCCAGCTCCACGAGGGGCTCGTCGGCTTTGATGGCTTCTCCGGGTCTTTTGTACCACTGCCCAACGGTCGCCTCGGTGACGGATTCACCCAGCGTTGGAACCTTGATCTCGATGGCCATTTTTCGAACCTCTTGCCTTAACTAAGCTTCGCGGAGTGCGGTCTAGCGACGCGCGCGCCGTTTGAAATCCGTCCCAACTCTAAGCCGACAGGGCCTCTTGAACGAGGGTCTTCTGCTCGCCGAGGTGGCGGCTCAAGAGACCCGTGGCCGTGGAGGCCGACGCCGGGCGCCCCGCGTAAGTGACGCGATTCTTTTTGGCACCGATGTGATCAAGGACCCACTCCAAGTTGGGCTCGATGAAGGTCCAGGCGCCCATGTTCTTTGGCTCTTCCTGACACCATACGAAGTCGGTCGCATTTATGAAGCGGCCCAACTCCTGAATGAGCGTTCTGGCTGGGAACGGGTAGAGCTGTTCAATGCGCAGGATGTAGACGTCGTCGATACCGGCTTTGTCACGCTCGTCGAGCAGGTCGTAGTAGACCTTGCCGGAGCATACGACGACGCGGCGGATCTCATCTTCCGGCTTCAGCTGGAAATTCAACGTTGGATCGAATTGGCGTCTGTCGGCATCGTCCCAAAGAACTCGGTGGAAGGTCGTTTCGGATCCCATTTCCTCAATATTCGAGACAACGCGTTTGTGGCGCAGCAGCGACTTCGGCGTCATCAAGATCAGTGGCTTACGGAACTTGCGATGCAACTGGCGACGCAAGATGTGGAAGTAGTTGGCCGGCGTCGTGCAATTGGCAACCTGCCAGTTGTCTTCGGCGCACAGCTGCAGGAAGCGCTCAAGTCGTGCCGAGGAGTGCTCGGGGCCCTGGCCTTCGTAGCCGTGCGGCAACAGACAGACGAGGCCCGACATGCGAAGCCATTTGCGCTCACCCGATGAGAGGAACTGATCAAAGAGAACCTGGGCGCCATTGGCGAAGTCGCCAAACTGCGCTTCCCACAAGACGAGGGCGTTGGGCTCGGCCAAGGAATAACCGTACTCAAAGCCAAGCACGGCCTCTTCGGACAGCATCGAGTTTATGACTTCATAATTCGCCTGGTCTGGAGAGATATGACGCAGCGGGGTGTAGCGGCGCTCGGTCTCCTGATCAATGAACACCGAGTGACGTTGTGAAAAGGTGCCTCGTTCGCTGTCCTGGCCTGACAGCCGTACTGGGAAACCCTCGGCGAGCAGAGTGCCGAATGCCAGGTGCTCGGCCATCGCCCAGTCAATACCCTTGCCCTGCTCGATCATCTCAAAGCGGCGGTCCAGCAGTCGTTTGACGGTCTTGTGCGCGTTGAAGTCGCCGGGGACCTTGGTGATCCGACGTCCGATGTCGCGCAGGATGTTGAATTCGACGCCCGTGTTGCCGCGACGGGCCTCGTCTTCAGCGAAGCCGATTGACGACCAGCGGCCGTCAAGCC
Source organism: Filomicrobium sp. (assembly GCA_030607105.1). GTDB lineage: Bacteria > Pseudomonadota > Alphaproteobacteria > Rhizobiales > Hyphomicrobiaceae > Filomicrobium. The sequence goes on along the minus strand of JAUWFF010000318.1, from coordinate 1,751 downwards.
AGTCGGCCTTGTTCGGCTTGTAGTGGTCGGCGGCTGTGAATTCGCTTTCGAGATGCGCACGGAAGCCGCTGCGCATTTCGTCCACCTGCTGCTCGGTCAGTATCTGTTCCGCAACCAGGCGCTCTGCGTATCTTGTGGCAACAGGCGTGTGCTTCTTGATCACGCTGTACATGCGCGGCTGGGTGAACATCGGCTCATCGGACTCGTTGTGGCCGTAGCGGCGATAGCAGACCATGTCGATGACCACAGGCTTCTGGAATTTCTGGCGGAACTCCGCGGCGATCTTGGCGACGTGGACTACGGATTCGGGATCATCACCGTTGACGTGGAAAATCGGCGCTTCGACCATCTTGGCGACGTCGGTGCAGTAGGGCGAGGAGCGCGAGAAGCGGGGGTTGGTGGTGAATCCGATCTGATTGTTGATGATGAAATGTAGCGAACCGCCGGTGCGGTGGCCCTTCAGACCGGACAGACCAAAGCACTCCGCAACAACGCCCTGGCCTGCGAAGGCGGCATCGCCGTGGATCAACAATGGCAGAACGCAGTTGCGCTCCTCAGGATCGCAGGCATGTTGATCCTGCTTGGCGCGGGTCTTGCCGAGAACCACGGGGTCGACGATCTCGAGGTGAGACGGGTTGGCGGTCAACGACAGGTGCACGTTGTTGCCGTCGAAGATGCGGTCGGAGGAGGCGCCGAGATGATACTTGACGTCGCCGGAACCTTCAACGTCATCGGGCTTGAACGAGCCGCCCTTGAACTCATTGAAGATCGCGCGGTGCGGCTTGGCCATGACATTGGCGAGAACGTTCAGCCGGCCACGGTGGGCCATACCGACGATGATCTCCTTCACCCCGAGCTGGCCGCCGCGTTTGATGATCTGTTCCAAGGCGGGGACCATGGCTTCGCCGCCGTCCAGTCCAAAGCGCTTGGTTCCCGTATACTTGACGTCTGCGAACTTCTCGAAGGTTTCGGCTTCGATCAGCTTGTTGAGGATCGCCTTCTTGCCCTCGACGGTAAAGCGGATCTCTTTTTCCTCGCCCTCGATGCGCTCCTGGATCCAGGACTTCTGCGCCGGATTGGTGATGTGCGTGAATTCAACACCGATGTGCTGACAGTAGGTGCGCTGCAGAATGCCGAGGATCTGGCGCATGGTGGCCGTTTCCAGACCTAGGACCCGGTCGATGAAGATCGGACGGTCTAGATCGGCATCTGTGAAACCGTAGGTCTCGGGCTCCAGCTCGCGGTGGATCAAGCGATCAGTGAGGCCGAGCGGATCGAGATCGGCGGCCAGATGTCCCATGGCGCGATAGGCGCGGATCAGCATCAGCGCGCGGATTGAGTCCTGAATAGCGCGGAACGACGCGGCTGGGGACAACTCAAAGCCGTGCTGGTGGGCTCGCTCTGCAATCTTGCCCTGGAACTCGCTGTGCAATTGGTCATAATCACTAGTCAACGCGGCGACCATTTCACCGTTCGTCTCAAGCTGTGTTAGTGGCACGGCCCAGCTCGGGTTGGACGGCTCGGTCTCGGCGGAGCCGGCGCCTTCCTGGAGGCTTTCAAAGAAATGGCGCCACTGGTCCGGCACGGAACCGGGATTGCGCGCGTATTGATCTTGCATTTCCTCGATGTAGGCGGCGTTGGCGACATCGAGAAAGGAGGTCTGCAGGAAAGACTGGTTGAGCGCTTGGCGGGACATCAATGGTTCCTGTCCGAGAGAATAGAGCTTTCGTGCCAATGGGCGGGCACGTCGC
>JAUWFF010000307.1 GCA_030607105.1 Filomicrobium sp. | reverse complement strand
GCTGACATTGAGCCCTGAGCCGCCAATGTGCGGACCTCAACGCGGTTTTTCAGCGTTTCGCGGGCCTGAGGCGCGCCTCGGGCGTAATGCTCGCTGGTTGCCACTGCAAAACGCGCGGTCCCGTCGGAAGGAGCCAGGCCGACGAACATAGCTTCACTGATCGGTAGCGCCATCTCGGTGATTTCGGGGCCTGTGAACCAATGAATGGTGGTTTTCGTGCAGTCGGCATTTGTATCGACCACCGGCTTGGCGCCAGCCAGCACGAAGAACTGAGAGGTCTCCGCTTCGACAAGCGAGGCCATGAATTCCTTGTCCGCGCGCTTTTCGCTGAGCCTGTTGAACTCAACAGTCGGACCGAGTGTCGGCTTCATTATGGGCGTGCCTCCTTAGAGCGCTAAGACAACAGCACGGAGCGGGCTGTTCACGCAACTTGTGTAATGGGTGAGTGGGTCCGCGGACGATTTCGGCACACCAAGTGCGCTTTCGGATTTATTTGCGCCCGTTACCATGTTCCTGGCACGGCCTAACTACAGGATAGCCAAGTCTCAAACATTGGAACACACAAAAAAGATATGAGAGAAATTCCAAAAAGCAGGCTCGACTTGATTTATTTTTTCCTCATCTATATTTGCGAATTCTGGAATAGTATTTACCGCTATAGTCGCATCATTTGAGGAGCCTGTGAGAGTGGTCCACTTTTGCAGGCAATACCCGGAGGGTTGTTCTGCTGGCGCACTTTGAAGCTCTTGCAGGACTCGCGTCGGACCGGTACGGCCCTACGACCGGCCACGCCTCTTGCATCGGAGCTGTAAAACCGTCATATCAGCAGCGGGCTGGCGGCGGACGCATCCCTCGCCAACCGGGTCAGGTCGGGAACGAAGCAGCCCTAACGATCAGGACGCGGGTCGTCCGCCAGCCTTGTTATTCGGGTCAACACTCGGCAGGCCCGTGTTGAAGCCCACCAGCCAGACAACCAGCGAATACATGCGGTTCCCAAAGGCGGCCGCAGACTAAGCCAACACTCGGCAAGCCGGTGTTAGGGGCTTGCTATGCGATGGCAGATCACCGCGACAACTGCCCTTCTATCGACCGACCGGCCCCGCTATAGTCGTTCGCCATGAGTAACAGTATGTTTGAAGACGCCGAGATGGGGGCCAAGCCCTACGTTGTTCTTGCGCGCAAATACCGGCCGCAGACCTTTGACGACCTGATCGGTCAGGACGCGATGGTTGCGACGCTAAAAAACGCGTTCGCGCAGGGGCGCATCGCGCAGGGTTACATGCTGACCGGTGTCCGCGGGGTCGGCAAAACGACCACGGCACGGATTCTGGCGCGCGCGCTCAATTACGAAGCTCGCGAGGGCGACAAGGGCGAAGCCGGCCCGACCGTCGATCTGCCGCGTGATCCCGCGAAGTTTGGCCGCCATTGCGCCGAGATCATGGAAAGCCGACATGCGGACGTCATCGAGATGGACGCGGCCTCCAACACCGGCGTCGACAATGTCCGCGAGATCATCGAAAGTGCTCGCTACAAGCCGCTCGTCGCTCGCTACAAAGTGTTCATCATCGACGAGGTGCACATGCTGTCGAAGGGCGCGTTCAACGCGCTCCTGAAGACGCTGGAAGAGCCGCCGGAGCACGTGAAGTTCATTTTCGCCACCACCGAAATCCGCAAGGTCCCTGTGACGGTGCTATCTCGTTGCCAGCGCTTTGATCTGAGGCGCGTCGACGTACCGCTTCTGAGCGAACACTTCAAACGGATTGTCGGCGATGAAGGCGCAGAAGCGGAAGAAGACGCACTAATGCTGATCGCACGGGCGGCCGAAGGGTCGGTGCGCGACGGGCTGTCGATCCTCGATCAGGCGATTGCCTTTGCCAGCGGCAAGGTCAGCGCGCAAGACGTGCGCGCCATGCTGGGTCTTGCCGACCGCGGGCGGATCTTCGATCTTTTGGAGTTGCTGATCGGCGGCAAGCCGGCAGAAGCTTTGAATTCATTCGCGGCCCTGCACCATGATGGTGCCGACCCGGTGCAGGCGCTCGGCGATCTTTCCGAGGCCGTCCACCTGACGACCCGCGTCAAGACCGTGGGTGCGCACGATGGCTCCGAGGGGCTTTCGGCTGAAGACGTACGGCGTGCCCAGGCGATATCGGAAAGGGTGTCCGTGGCGCTGCTGTCGCGGATCTGGCAGATGCTGTTGAAGGGCATTGATGAAGTTGGGCGGGCGCCGAATCCGCACGCGGCCGCCGAGATGGTGCTTATTCGGATCGCCTATACCGCGGACCTGCCTTCGCCCGAGGAAATCATCAAGACGCTCGGTGGCGCCGGCGTGCCGGCGCGGCGAAATAATAAGCAAGCCCCAACGGGTGAGCCCGCAATCGGGGCCGCCAGGGCGGAAGCAGCGGCCTCCAGCGCCGAGGTCGCGGACAATGCTGATGGCGGCGAACTGCAGCCCGGGCGCAGCGCGCAAGACGGTGCTCAATGGCTGGACGAGGCTGCGGCCTTCGCGGAGGGCATGCCAGAGGACGCCGACTACGATCCCGAAGATCCGCTTTATGCGGACGCGCAGCTGCCCGGCGCTGGAGCCCTCATGCCTGATCCTGGATCGTTCGCGGAGGTGATTAATCTGGTCAGCGCCAAACGTGACGCCAAGCTTAAAGTGCACTTGGAGGAAAACGTCAGCCTCGTTAAGTTCGATCGGGAAAACCGCTCAATCGATATCTTTCTGCTGGAGAACGGACCTCCGGAAATCGCCAATGAGCTGCGCGAAAAACTCAACCAGTGGACGGGCAAGCGCTGGATCGTCATGCTTTCCAAGTCCCAAGGCGATAAACCCGTCGGCCTGGCGCGCCGGGAGGCTGCGGCCGCCGAACTGGAGAGGCTGAAATCCGACCCGGCGGTGGCCGCGGCATTGAAGGCCTTTCCCGAAGCCGAGGTCACCTCTGTTCGTGATATTGCTTCCGAGGAACCTTCCGAAGACACAGGAACAGGTTAGACTACCGTCAGAACGCCGGCGTCCGGCAAACCAGTCAACGTCGTCATTTGAACCCGTTCGAACAAAGGGGAACGCGCTGTGAAAGACATCATGGGCATGATGGGCAAGGTCAAAGAGATGCAGGCGCGAATGCAGCAGGTTCAAGAAGAACTTGCCGAACTGGAGTGCGAGGGCCAGTCGGGCGGCGGGCTAGTCAAGGTGACGCTGAATGGCAAGGGCGAAATGCGCAAGGTCGCAATCGACCCGAGCCTGATGAAGCCGGACGAAGCAGAAATTCTCGAAGACCTTATCGTTGCGGCAAGCCAGGACGCCAAGTCGAAGACGGAGGCCGCAGCACAAGAGAAAC
>JAUWFF010000110.1 GCA_030607105.1 Filomicrobium sp. | reverse complement strand
CGCACAAAGGCCATCAGTTTCTCGACCGAAGAGTTGACATCTCTGCACGGGCGAAAAGAGACTGATTCAAAGTCTGTCTCGCTTGAGGTCATTTATGGATTGAGGTTGAGTTCTAGCCATTTGTCATGGCTTTACCCAAGCCATTTGCATTCAGAATACCGAGCTATAGGGCAGTTCTGTTGAGATTTCCGTGCGGTAGCACACATTTCGATAAACCCACCCTCGGTCGAAGAGTTTAGGTCGCGGTAAACCAACTCTAAGTTGCAGGTTTTCAACGAAGGTCGGGGCGGAAGCCGCTATCAGTGCTTTGAAATCCCGCCGTTGGTCGCGTTTGCGCTGCGGCGTGCGCGTGCTATCTCAGCGGTCGACTTGTCAACGCACCCAATCCCGATAATCCAAGAACATAGGGGCGCTCCCATGAAAGCCGTGATCGAGGAACTGGAAAAACGTCGCGCGAATGCCCGTCTCGGTGGTGGTCAGAGGCGGATCGACGCGCAACACACTCGCGGCAAGCTGACGGCGCGTGAGCGTATCAATCTGTTGATGGACGAGGGTTCGTTTGAAGAGTACGATATGTATGTGGAACACCGTTGTGTCGAATTTGGCATGGAGGAGACGAAGACTCCGGGTGATGGTGTCGTGACGGGCTGGGGCACGATCAATGGCCGTGTCGTCTACGTTTTCGCTAAGGACTTCACGGTTTTCGGTGGCTCCCTGTCGGAGACGCATGCCAAGAAGATCACCAAAATCCAGGATATGGCGCTGAAAAACCGGGCGCCGATCATCGGAGTTTTTGATGCCGGCGGCGCGCGGATCCAGGAAGGTGTCGACGCGCTCGGCGGTTACGGTGAAGTGTTCCAACGCAACGTAATGGCCTCCGGCGTCATTCCGCAGATCTCCATGATCATGGGGCCGTGCGCGGGTGGTGATGTTTATTCGCCTGCGATGACCGACTTCATCTTCATGGTGCGCAATACAAGCTACATGTTTGTTACCGGCCCGGACGTGGTGAAGACCGTGACCAATGAAACGGTTACGGCGGAGGAGCTGGGCGGCGCCAAAGTGCATACGTCGAAGTCGTCGGTGGCTGACCGGGCCTACGATAACGATGTCGAAGCGCTGCTGCAGATGCGGCGGCTGTTGGATTTTCTGCCATCCAACAACAAGGTCGGCGTTCCGGTTCTGCCAACCAGGGACTCCGCGGATCGCGCCGATCATTCTCTTGATACGCTTGTGCCCGACAACCCGAACACGCCCTACGACATACGTGAACTTATTGGCAAGGTCTGCGATGAGGGCGACTTCTTTGAGATTCAGGATGCGTTCGCCAAGAATATCGTCATCGGGTTCTCGCGCATGGAAGGGCATACGGTCGGAGTGGTCGCCAATCAGCCGATGGTACTTGCCGGAGTGCTTGATTCTGATGCCTCACGAAAGGCGGCGCGGTTCGTTCGCTTCTGCGACTGCTTCGATATTCCAATCGTCACATTTGTCGACGTGCCTGGTTTCCTTCCGGGGACGGCGCAGGAATACGGCGGGCTCATCAAGCACGGCGCCAAGTTGTTGTTTGCCTTTGCCGAAGCGACGGTTCCAAAGGTCACGGTGATCACGCGCAAGGCCTATGGTGGCGCATATGATGTGATGAGTTCCAAACACATTCGCGGCGACGTCAACTACGCCTGGCCGACCGCTGAGATCGCGGTGATGGGAGCCAAGGGTGCGGTGGAGATCATCTACCGCTCGGAGCTTGATGATCCCGAGAAAATCCAGGAGCGCATCAAGGAATACGAACGGCGGTTCGCCAATCCGTTTGTGGCTGCCGAGCGTGGCTATATCGATGAGGTTATTCTGCCGCGAGACACGCGTACGCGGGTGTGTCGCGCCCTCAACATGCTGCGCAACAAGACGCTCGAAAACCCTTGGAAGAAGCACGATAACATTCCTTTGTGAAGTTGTGCTGCAGGCGCCTACTTGGTGAGAAATGCTGTAAGGCGTGCCGGGAGCGTGTCTGCGGCAACGCCGGCGGGCAGGGCGATGTAGAACGTCTTTTCAAGTTTGGCGCCTTTTACAGACAGCATCTTCAGCGTGCCTACGGAGACATAATTCTTGACGAGGGCTTCCCAGGAACGATTGAGCATCCGCTCCTGGCCCCGATCGATGCCGCAAAGGCGGCGGGTGCTTCGCCGCTTCAGGTCATTGCGCACGGATTGGTGCCTCAGGTGTTCACGCAATTCACCGGCGGTCCCAGTCGGTGCGTAAGGCGGGGCTGTTCAAAGCGGTGACCACTCACACCTATTCTCCTCATTTAAGTCAGAGCTGGTCGATTGCTGCTGGCTTAAATAACCTTGCGCCAGAGTTGCTGCCTCGATTGGTTCCATCCAATACAGGGTTCGTCAGCCTGGCAGAAGGCAGCGCGAATGTTTGGAGGTATGGTGATGCGGATACTGCTTGTCCTTTTTTTGCTGGCGCTGCCTTTCCCGCTAGGGCAACAGGTCAATGCGAAAGAAGCAACTTTGACGATTTCGTTTGGTGCCGGTGCCAAGGTTTATCGCGCGGCTGATCTGCTGGCCCGCACAGATGCCGCTGATGTTACTATCAAACACGACATCGCGTACAAACGACCGATGATCTATCGGGCCGTACCGCTTCTCGACTTGCTGGGTGACCTTGACAAGGTGCCGTTTGATACCTTGGAAGCGCAAGCCACCGACGGGTTTGTCTCGCAAATACCATTGGCGCTTGTCAGCAAGGCTAGGGATGGCGGCGCCGTTCCATGGATCGCCATTGAGACTGCCAAGAAGCCTTGGCCCGACATGCCCGGAAGGTCGTTTAGCCCCGGTCCATTCTTCATGATATGGCAGCATGCGGAGCGGTCCGGCGTCGGGCCGGAGCAGTGGCCTTACGCGCTGGCTCAACTCTCCGGCGTGCAGTCTCCGTTCAAACGTTGGCCTCAGTTGGCTGTCGCCGCGTCGCTGCCAGCCGATGCGCCCGAGCGACGCGGTGCAAAAGGCTTCATCAAGAACTGTCTGTCGTGTCATCGCCTGAATGGCGCGGGCGAAGGAGACATGGGCCCGGACCTCGACAAACCCATGAACGCAACCGAGTACATGACGCCGGTTGGGCTGAGGCGCTTGATCAGGGATCCTGCTTCAGTGCGCACCTGGCCGAACCAGGTTATGCAAGGCTTTGACAAGTCCGTAATTCCCGATAATGAGCTTGACGATTTGATTGCCTACCTCAAATACATCGCGCGTAAATAAACATCGTGGTTGCCAAAATGCTGAAGGTTCGAGTGATTTCCACCGTGGTGGCCGGTGCTTGCGCAGTGGCTGCGGTAATGGGCGTGCCGCTATTGGCAGGTTCTACAGGTTCAAGCTCAGCGGATATCGTCACGGTGCGGCCGGATGAAGCCGAAAGCTCCAAACAAGGCTTGCCGATCTTTCCAGGTATCTCAGGAAAGACGGCTGGTGCTGTAGGCATCTCGATGCTGCGTGTGGTAATTCCGCCTGGAGGTGCAGCCAAGGCTCACATTCACAAGGGCTATGAGACGGCGGTCTATTTGCTGCAGGGGCAGGTTGAGACGCGATATGGTCCCGGGCTTTCGAAATCCGTCATCAATTCGGCAGGCGACTTCATCTTCATTCCCGCCGACGTGCCGCATCAGCCGCGCAATCTCAGCACCACCGAGCCGGCCATTGCGATCGTCGCGCGAACCGATCCCAATGAGCAGGAAAGTGTCGTTCCATACCCGCCAGAGAAGTAAGCCTGAGCTGGTGTTGGTATCCGAGTTGGTGCTTTGGCGCCGGAGCCAACCATGTTTTGCAACCTACCTCGGTGGTTTTGAATCCGCGCACGCATAGTGGGTCTCTACCTTGAAGCTGTCGGGCAGAACTGGCGCCCGGCCAGAGACAAAGCTCAGCGCAGCGTCGGCCATCTTATGGGCAATACCGAAGGAGATTTTGAAACCGCCGGTGGCCACGATCAGACGCGGGGATTCAGGGAGCGGGCCGATGATGGGGTGCCGGCCGACGGCATTGGGGCGAACACCGGCCCAACGCTCGATGACTTCGGCCTCGTGTAAAGCCGGGCACAGTTCGGCCGCGCGCGTTATGAGATCGTCCAACTGAGGGGTCGTGTTGGCGGGATCTGTGAATTTGGTTTCCGATGTGGAGCCGACGGCGATGCAGTCTTCGGCATGGGCGATGACGTAGAGTCCGCCGAAATAGAGGATAGGCTGGGAGGGTTTGATGGGCGCGCGTGGCCGCAGGAGTGCGGCCTGACCTTTGACGCCACGGCCGAGGAGGCGCCGGGTGACGGGCTCCAATAAACCGAATGACTGGTGGCCTGCGGTAACGATAACTCGTCCTGCTGTGAAGCTCGTTGCATCGTTCAGGAACACTCGTTTTCCGTCGCCGAGGCAAGTGACTTCGGCTCCCTCAATTACCTGAACCTCGGCCTTCGCAAGGATAGAGAGCGCGGAGATGAGCTGGCGGGGGTTGGCGCGAGCGCTGAGAGTTTCGTATTCCGCCCCGAGTGCTGCTTGGCTCGGTGCCAGCCAGAGGGGATCCGGCGATGCGCCCAGGATCTGCCAGCTGATGGCGGCGCCCGTCGGAGAGGCTTGCGGCCATTGTTCCGAGGCGGCCTTGCGCCAAGCCGGGCGCACTTGGCTTTTTCGCTCCGTCCTGGTTGGGATTAAGCGACCGCATCTCAGATAGCCGCAGCTTATGCCGGTCTTGTGTTCGAGCGCGGCGATCTCTGTTTCCAGTGACAAGAGGGCTTCGAGCTGAAAGGCCTTTTCGTCCGTCCAGCGGATCGGTTGGTGCGGCATCAGCGCGCCGAGAAATCCGCCGCTTGCGCCTTGCCCCAGGCGACCTCTTTCGACAACAACAGTACTGAGGCCAGCCGTAGCTGCGCGCAAGGCGCACCACAGTCCGACGACGCCGCCGCCGACGATCAGGAGATCGGGAGATTGCGTTGGTGGCCGGCGAGGCCTTGACGGGACCGCCGCGGGTGAATTTGTGTTCGGCATCTTTAGATACACTGTCAAGGAAGCGGGAGAAGATGTCTAATCGGGAAGGCCATGGTCTTAGCTGGGATGCTGGAGACGTTCCCGTTTCCGAGCTGTTCGATGATACGTTCTACTCGCGCGAGGATGGACAGGCTGAATCGGCATATGTCTTTGTTGATGGGAACGGTCTGCCAGAGCGCTGGGCGCGGCAGCCGCACTTTTCCATCGCAGAGCTTGGCTTCGGGACCGGGCTCAACTTCTTGGAGACCTGGCATGTCTGGGTCAAGACCCGGCGTCTTGGGCAGAAGCTCACTTTCACGTCCTTTGAGCGCTTTGCGCTAAGTTTGGATGATATGGCGCGGGCGTTGGGGGCCTGGCCCTCTCTTGATGGGATGGCGGGCGAGCTCCTGGCGCTATGGTCAAGTGGCGAGCGGGGGGCTTGCTGGCAAATGGATGCGTTTACGGAGCTCCGCGTTGTCATAGGTGACGCCGAAGCAGCGGTGGGAAGCTGGGAGGGTGTGGCGCATGCATGGTACCTTGATGGTTTCTCACCGGCCAAAAACCCGGAGATGTGGAGTCCGCCTTTGATGCGGAACGTGTTTGATCACACAGCAGCAGGAGGCGGTTTTGCGACCTATACGGCGGCTGGGTGGGTGCGCCGGAATCTCGAAGAAGCCGGCTTTGAAG